>JAGYNK010000101.1 GCA_018400055.1 Candidatus Moraniibacteriota bacterium | reverse complement strand
CCAAAAATCAAGTTCCAAGGGACTACCATCCGCGGACACAACGGACATAGTGAGAACCCGTCTTATCGCTGCGGAGCTGATAGCCCGAGCTGAAATACTGCCACCAGGCGCACGTCGTGGAGTACTCGGTGGACGACCAGTAACAGCCCGCGGCGAAATTATCCCCAAAAGATGCCCGCTCGATATAAATGCAATTCAGCTCGTCTTTGGTCGGCAAACGCCCACCGATAGAATCGCAATAATCGCGGGCCGGATAATCCGTAAAACTGATAGTGTTGTCCGCCTGCAAATCGTCGCCGTTCTGCTCGCCGTCGACTCCACACTGTGGTCGGTCACAATTACTTTGATCGGTTTTCCATTGCTTGGTTTCCGGCGCATCAGCTTGCGCCACGATAATATAATCCCCGTCTCCCAAAGTATTGGCGCAAACATCCGCTTCGTCGCAAAACCAATCCAAAGCTTCACAACTTTTTTCGCTTTGCTTCAGCTCCCCATTGCCTGTATCCACCGTCGCATTCCAAGTGTCCGCCACCATAGATTCGTCGGTGAAAGAATCAATCACCGACTCGGCTAAAGCGTAAAAATCCCGCCAGCGAAAAATTCCCACCGCCAAAATAACGATAATCACAACCGCCAAACTTATTTTTACTTTTTTTGATTTAAGTCTTTGAACCCACATATTTTTTATTATTAAATTTATTAATTATACCTCCCAGACTATTCACAGACCCTAAGGGTCTGAAATAACCATTTACTCTAAAACATACTTTTCCCACTCTTTCTTGTCTTTTAAATAATTCGCCGTCTTTTTTATAAAATCAAAATATTCCATACGATTTTTAAACTGTCCTAAAACATTTTCTTTTTTGCATAATTTTCCATTTCTTTTTCCGATATAATCCAATAAACTTGAATATGGCCAATTATAATTTTTACTGTATTTATGAATAAAATTATTCGCATTTACATAAACGGAAAGATATAATAATTGCTTATTATTTTCAATATGAACAGATTTAAAAGGTCCCTGAAAAAGCGAACCTGAACGATCATACTTTTGATTAAAATATTTTGTATAGCTATTACTAAGTTTTCCCATAAAAAGAGATATGCCATTTTCACTTTCTTGCTTTAAAATAAGATGATAATGATTCGGATTAAGACAATAACAAATAATACTTACTAGCGGCGGATTATCTCCCAGACCCGAAGGGTCTGTTTTCACAGACCCTTCGGGTCTGGAACAATTCATACTTCTTTTATAATCAGATAAACCAAAATAGGTTTTTTGATTATTAACAAAACGAATTGCTTCTAAAAACCTCACATAATCCTTTTTACCTAAAAACACTTGGCGCTTATCAACGCCGCGATTAAAAACATGATAATATTCTCCAATCGCGAGAACCGTCTTTCTCATATTAATTATATTTTACAGACCCTTAGGGTCTGGGAAAATTATTTTCCAAAACCTCCAGTCCCGGCATTCGTCCGCCGCTCAAATATTCCAGCATCGCTCCTCCGCCCGTGGAAACGAAAGAAATTTTTTCCAGCCAACCATTCTCTTCCAAAACTTGTATTGATTCTCCTCCTCCCGCCACGCTGAAAGCGCCACTGGCAATTATCGCCTCTATTATTTCCTTGGTTCCCTTATCAAAAGGAGGCTGTTCAAATTTGCCCATGGGACCGTTCCACACAACCGTTTTGGCTTGCAAAATTATTTCCTTGAATTTAGCCGCAGTTTTTTCCCCGATATCTTTTCCGTTTTCAATCAGATCAAAAGCCAAAATTACATTATCGGAAAATTTTAAATTTCTGTCCGTAGCCTCAATGGAAACTTTTCCTCCGGCTAAAACATAATCGTAATTTTTTTCAAAGCTCCTAATCAGCGGGAGTTTGGTTTCTATTTTTGCTCCTCCGATAACAGCCACTGCCGGATGCTCCGGATTTTCTTTCACTTTTTTTAATTTTTCTATTTCCTCCTGAAGCCTGAAACCGGCCAAACCGGGCAATACTTTGGCTATGCCCGTCACGGAAGCTTGGTCGCGATGGCAAACACTAAAAGCGTCATTCACAAAAATATCAAAATTCTCAGCTAATTTCTCAGCGAATTCCCTGTCATTATTTTCTTCTTCCTTATAAAACCGAACATTCTCCAAAAGCAAAATTTCCCCTTGTTCCAGATTATTCAACGCCTGCTTCACTTTATCACCCACACAATCTTCCACAAATTTTATCTTTACCCCCAAAATTTCTTCCAAGCCGCCCGTGATTTGCCGCAAAGAAAAATCTTGGTTTTTCTTCCCCTCCGGCCTGCCCAAATGAGTAATCAAAGCCAGCCTCGCTCCTTCCTGGGATAAAATATATTTCACCGTCTTTTTTGCCGCCAAAATTTTAAACTGTTCCTTTGCGCTCCCATTTTCTATTTCCACATTAAAATCCACTCGCAACAGCACAGCCTTATTCTTCAAATCAACTTCCTGTATTTTTTTTATCTCCATATTTTTATTTGCAAATTATTGTGAATTACGAAATGTGCAAATTACTGTCATTGCGCCTGTCCGCCTTGGGCGGAAGCTAAGCGCGGCAATCCCGGATTTTTCTCGTCATTGCGAGGAGTGCAGTCCGCCCGCAGGCGGACAAGCGCTGCGGAAAATTCCGGAATGACATAAAGAAAAACTATAAACAACACTAAACTTCTGCAAATCATAAATTATTGGTTTATTGAATATTGAATGATTATTGATTATTGAATATTGATTATTTAATCTCTACATTTCCCAAAAAATCCACCGTTCCTTTAAATTCCGTTTTTACCGTCGCCGGATATTCATCTGCGCCAATATCCCAAAGCGGGCTGGGACGAGTATCCCCATCCACATCATCCGAAAAA
>JAGYNK010000100.1 GCA_018400055.1 Candidatus Moraniibacteriota bacterium | reverse complement strand
GGCTGTCGGGAATTGTTATCGATTTGTCCAAATTTTAATTTGGTTACAAATCGGAATCCGCCTTGGGCGGAAACCCCTTACCTTCTATGTCGGGCTGCCGGGAATTGAACCCGGGTCACGCGCACCCCATGCGCGCATACTGCCGTTGTACTACAGCCCGATTATAAACTAAAATAGCATATCTATTTTAAAAATAAAAGAAAGAACAGTGCTAGCCATTCTTTCTTTTATATCGCTAATAAGAAAATCTACTCTAAAATTCCGTCCAGATTCACATCGTATAAAATCTTTTCCTGAATGTGATTATATTTTAAAATCTCTTCTTTCTTAAACCAGATGGGAATTTCTTTCTCGGCCTCTTCGGTATTGCCTGAAGCATGAATAAGATTCCTTATGCTTCTTTGTCCGGCATCAGCCATTTGATAAGTATCCAAAGTAAAATCTCCGCGAATGGTTCCCACATCGGAAGAAAGCGGCTCCGTTCCTCCGGTAATTTTTCTGACCAGTCCCACGGCCTGATTGCCTTGCCAGATCATAGCCACCACCGGACCGGCGCTAAGATATTTAGCGTTCGCTTCCATAATGGCTTTTCCGTTTTCCATATTATTGGCAAAGGGACTTTTTATGCCTTTTTTCTCATAACTTTCACGTGATTTTCTGCCTACTTCTTCCAGCCACGCATCGCCTCCAACTTCATAATAATGCTTTATGGCCATTTCTTTCGTGGGAATCAACATTTTCATCGCGATAAGTTTCAGGCCCGATCTCTCATAACGCTTAATAATTTCTCCTATCAACGACCTTTGAACTCCGTCCGGTTTTATAATAACCAAGGTTCTTTCTTCTTTGGGATGTTTATCCATAATGTTTAAATAATAATTAAATAATTTCTAAATTCAAATCTATCACAATTTTCCGCCCTTAGCAAATAACCGATGCGCAACGCGATAAGCGATACGCTTCAATTAAAATATCGCTCGCATTTTTCATTTTGGTTATCGCACTTATAAACAATATTACCTTTCTCATCCGTGCGATAAAATTCAACTCCCTGTTCCCGCAGTCTTTCCAAAACATCCGGATGAGGATGTCCGTAACTGTTTTTGCCCACGGAAATAATTGCTTCTTCAGGAGCCACAAATTTCAAAAAATCCGCGCCGGAGGAATGTTTGGAGCCATGGTGTCCCGCCTTTAAAACTTGCGCTCGTAAATCCAAATTATTTTCCAGCAACCAACTTTCCCGACTGCTTGGCAAATCACCCGTCAATAAAAATTTATTTTCTCCGAAAACAAATTTGGCAACTACGCTGTTTTCATTGTTGTCTTTCGATTGAAAATCAGCCAGCGAATAAAAAGGATAAACGGTTTCCATTAGCGCGCCGTTAGGAAATTTAATTTTCACACCCCTAATTGCCTCCACCCTCCGGGCCGTTTCTTTTTCTATTTCATCTTCCCATTTTTTATAAACCTGAGTTTGGCTCCGGGCTTTGGTTTCTATGACTGTTTCCACTTCATAATTTCGCAACACATCAGCCAGTCCTCCGATATGATCTTGATCGGGATGAGTGGCTATAACCGTTTCAATTTGCCTGTCCCAAAAAGGAATAAATTTCCCCAGCCTTTCCAAAAGCAATTTGCCGCTCTTCCCGCCATCAATCAAAACTTGATTCTTTCCCTGCGCGATTAAGATCGCGTCACCTTGACCGATATCCAGAAAAATAACTTTTAGCCCTTGGCTGTTTTTAAAATGCAAAATAATACCTCCTAAAATCAAGCCGCTAACAAACAGCATACCCAACAAGCCATAAATTAATTTTCTGTTTTGCATAAGATAGTAATCAGCAACTAGTAATTAGTAATTGGGATTAAGAATGAGTTAAATTTAAAAAACCCTAACCTTTTAAGAATACCGAAAAAAATTTGGAAAATATATTTTTATTTCATTATACCATTTTGTTGCGACCGCAACAAAATGGTATAAACCTAATTTTGTTCAGCGCAATGCACGCAATACAAGAGAAAAAAATCATTTTTAAATTAAGCGTCTATATCATTTTATTATTTTTCATTCTACGTTTTAAGAAAAAAATGCCGAAAAATAAAATACAATACCAAGCAACAGCCCCTTGCCACCCAAAATTTTCTATTTCTAAACTCGCCCATTTCAAACCGGCTAACGCTTCTACGATTTCTATTTCATATTTTAGCGGAAGATAGGCCAACCAAGAAAACGCCAGCGACAAGGGATAAAAAATAAATCCGCTCACCGCCGTCAAAAAAACTAACAACATAGTTATGGGAACAATGGTTAAAATCAAAAGATTGGCCGGAACGGAAACTAGCGACAAATTATGAAAGTTGTGCAAAATAATCGGCAGTACGAAAATTTGCGCGCTAACGGTCAAAAATAATATTTCCGTCAATCCCAATGCTTTATGTTTTCTGATAAAATATCTTTCCCAAAAAGGAGCCAGCATTATAATCCCCAAAGTCGCCAGAAAAGACAATTGAAATCCAATATCCCAACGCAAAATCAGAGGATTTATTAATAACATTACCGCTCCGGCGAAAACAATGGCGTTATAAGAATTAGCCAACCTCCCGTTTTTCACCGCCCAAATAAGAAGCGTCCCCATTACTCCCGCCCGCACCGCCGAAGCCGGAAGACCGATCATCACCACGAAAATGATTATTCCCGCCAGTGCGAACCAAAAGGCCTGTTTTCTCCAAAGCCCCAGTAATATTCCCAACCAAATTAAATACTCAGCGATGATGGAAACATTGTAGCCGGAAACCGCCACAATGTGCGTCATGCCGGTTTTAGAAAAATTATCACTTACTTCTTGGGAAAGCCGACCGCTACCCCCGAACAACAAACCGTTAGCCAGCGCCGCCTGCGGTTGAGGAACCACTTGATTGACTTTTTCTTCCATTAGGTTTTTTGTCTTTAAAATAAAGCTGTAAATTTTTCCGCCTCTGTTGCTTCCCGCTTTCTCAATGTGAGCATTTTGGCAAAGATAATATATTTTGTCTTTCGCCAAATACATTCTGTAATCAAAATCTTCGGAAAAATTTTCCGGAATTTCCAAGAAGCAGTCTATTCTTAACACATCGCCGTAACTTATTTCCAAATACGGATCGGCGTTAATTAACAATCTTAAATCCTCTCCCTCTTTTTGCTGTGTCCCGTTGTACAACTGGGAAGGGGGAGATGTCCGAAGCCTGCCTGCCGGCGAGGCAGGGACAGAGGGGATGATTTCTACCACGACTTTCTGATATTTTTCTTTCTGCTCCGGCTCTTTTACCACTTCCGCCTCTGCGGAAATATTTTTTCCGTCAAGATTTAACCTTTCCAGATTTTTTAAATCCATTTCCGTCCTCCAAATTCCCGCAATAAAAAACAAGACCGCAAAAATTACAACCCGGGCAAATTTATTTCTATATCCCAGAATAAAAAATGTTAGCGCCAAAACAAGCAGGAAATAAATTAGCGCCAAACCAACATCAAAAAAAGATTTTACGAAAACGCCTGCCGCAAAATTTAAAGATAAAATTAGAAAAATTTTAGACTTAGTCATAAATTAATTGTTTTAAATTATGAAATGTCATTGCGAGCGAAACGAAATGAAATGGAGTGAAGCGTGGCAATCCCCTTCAATTAGCATCAGCATTAAATAAATCTAGTGGAAATATACTGAGATTGCCACGTCGCTTCGCTCCTCGCAATGACGGTAAAATTTATAATTTTTTAATTCAAATCAATTATAACAAATAAAAAAGGATTGGCGCATTAGCCAATCCTTATAAATCAATGATTTGCGGTACCCCTTAAAACAACACCCGCCCTTTTCACATCATCGCTATCTCTGTCATGATGCAAATCAGGGCGAATGCAATCTATTCTCTCAAATTCTTTTTCGGGAGTAAAAATTTTTTCATCAGATTCTTTTTCTTGTTTTTCTTCATAATCCATTTGACTATTCTCCGTTTTTTTTATTGATAAAAATAATCACCCCTTTATCATTAAGTGACTTTTCAATTTCCTCTAAGGTTCTAAGTTGGAATGATGAAGAATCCTTAGCAAACCTATAAGAATAAAAAGTGCCGATATGCGACATTTTCTCCTTCCAATCTTCTTCCAACTCAGATTCTTTTTTTATTAATTTTCTTTCTTCAGGCAAAACTTTTTCAACCTTTTTTTCATCTCTTGAAATTAAAATAAAAATCATTTAACCTAACCTCCTATAAGATCTATAATTTTTTTTCGAGTGCTTTTGCCCCCGATTATTTGCAAAGAACTTTTAGCCACATTGAAATGCTTGGCTAATATTTTTAATAGCATATCATTGGCTTTTCCGCCAACCGGCGGAGCAGTCACTTTTACCTTATATTCCCCATCTGAAATTTTTAGCACTTCATTTTTAGAAGCCCGAGGAATCACTTTGACATAAATGCGCATAATTATAAAACATCAACCAAAAAATTATTTTATTACCATATTACATAATATGGTAATAAAAATCTGCCTTTTTCATTTTAATTCTTCTTTTATCTTTCCCAAAATTTCATCGTCAATCTCATCCGGCAGCCTGTCTCCTTCGGGATTATGGATCGTCGCTTCGCGGTAAATAACATCCTTTATTTTTCCGGCCACTTTTTTCACAACTTCCTGCCGAGCTATTTTCCCCAAAAAAGAAACCGGCGAAAAATCTTGGGATTTATTATGCAAAAACAAAGCTCCGCCCAATAGAAAAGAAACCATTAAACATAAAACGACCAAAGTGAGAATAATTTTTTTAATCATTGCCTTGTTTGAATATTAACACTGCCACCGCTACCTTTCAAGTAAAAAATATGTTAAATTAAACATGATGTTAAAAAAAGTGCCAATTCAAGAAAAAGAGCTGGAAGATTACCGGGAATTTTTTGCCAATGATTTAATGTTGGAAATTAAAAAACTGTCCGAGAGTTTGTCCGGCAAAAAAATCGTTCATATCAACGCCACTTCGCGATTAGGCGGCGGGGGAGTGGCTGAAATTTTGCATAGCCTTATACCGCTTATGCGGAATCTTAAAATTAACGCTGAATGGCACACCATTAACCCGCCGGTAAATTTTTTTGAAATTACCAATAAAATTCACAACGGGCTTCAAGGCAAGAACGATAAATTAACCGAGAGCGAAAAGAAATTTTATCTCAAGCAGTCTGAAATAATATCCAAGGAAATAGAAAAACTGAACGCTTCTCTTTATGTTATTCACGACCCCCAACCCCTTCTAGCGGCCAGTTTTTCCAAAAAAATAAGACCGGCTGTTTCCAGAATCCATATAGATTTATCTTCGCCCAATTCCGATACGTGGAACTTCATTTTTCCTTATTTCAGCTCCTACCAAAAAATAATTTTAAGCATTCATGAATTTATAAACGGCAATCTTCCTCCGGAAAAAGTGGCCGTTTTCCCTCCGGCCATTGATCCTTTGGTAGCTAAAAATTCCCCTCTTAAAAAAGAATACGCCCGGCTGGTTTTGGAAAATTTAGGGATTAACCCCTCCCAACCCATTGTCTCTCAAGTTTCCCGGCTGGATTTTTTCAAAGATCCTATCGGAGTTATTAAAGCTTTTTACTTGGCTAAAAAAAATATTCCCAATCTTCAGCTGATACTGCTGGCTCAAAATTTAGCCGATGACAATCCTTGCTCCAAAAAAATATTTCGGGAAGTAAAAAGATACACCCGAGGAGACCCGGACATATTTCTTTTTTACGATCCCAAAGAAATTAAATATGACAATGATACTTTAGTCAGCGCGGTTCAAACTGCTTCCGATGTGATTATTCAAAAGTCTCTCAAGGAAGGCTTCGGCTTAACCGTTGCCGAAGCTATGTGGAAAGGGAAAGCGGTAATAGCCGGAAGAGTGGGAGGCATTAAAGTACAAATCCGCGACGGTTATAACGGCTACCTGGTTTCCACCGTTGAACACTGCGCTTCCCGCATTGAAGAATTATTGAAAGACAAATCCCTGCGTGAAACTTTCGGACGCCGCGCCAAAAAATCGGTGGCCAAAAACTTTCTCATTCCCCGCTTGTTACGAGATCACCTAAAAATAGCCGGAGAAATTATGAAAAAATAGAGGCATCTATAGATGCCTCTATTTTTCTTTCTTTTTCACAACACCGGCTCAAAAACCAAAAATTAAAAATTAAGTATTAAGTATTCCTTTAAAAAATAGGTGCCATTCTGTTGCGGTCGCAACCAAATGGTACCTAAATAAAAAAGCAAAGAAAAAATTAATGTAGTTTAAATGTAGTTTAATGGAAAACCCAATGAAAAACCTAATGAAAAGCTTTGGCAACAAAAAAGCCTTGAGATATTTTCCACAAGGCTTAGTTTACAATACTTTCCCTCCCTTATTCTTTAAGATTAAACTTGAGTATATATTTTTCAAGCTTATTTATGCTGTTCCGGAGTTGCTCAATGCCCTTATCTCTAATCTGCAATTGAGATTCCACATCAAATGAACTTTCAATTTTATACTCATTTACGAAAGATTTTATCTCACCTATTAATTCATGAATCTCTTCAATAAGAGAAACAATCACTTTCTTATCTTCAATAATAGTTATCTTATCAACTTTACGGAGAAGATCATGAACGTTGCCACGCAACAAGGCTATTGCCGGTAAAAATTCTTTTTTGGATCGGAAATCCTTAACATTTTTAATAAGCCATTCCATACTCTTGGAATATTCCCCTCTTTCAAATTCAGTAAGAACATTTTTCATCGACACTATTATCTTATCTACCGCCACGGCTATCTCTGTGCTGAAAGAGCAAATAAGACCTCTCAGTAATGCTTTTTCCCGCTCCTTCCGTTCTTTTATTTCTTTTTTCCAAAAGATGAAATAAATAACAGTCAAGCAAAATAGCACAGCGCAAGTAAACATCAAAGTCACAAAAACGACTCCACTTTCAAATTCAAAAATAGTTCCTTCCATCTCACGTTCCTCCCGTTGAATTTTAATTTATTTTTCAAGTTAACAATATTATTTTTTTCTAAACATTTTAGCCTAATGCTTTGCGGTGAATTTGTCAAACAAAAACAATAATTTTACTTCCTTACCTCCACTTCCCCAAAACTCTTTTCAATCTTCTTCTTGATTTTTTCCAAATCTAAAGTTTTTCCTCGGGTAACTTTTTTCAGTTTCGGCTCCAAAATTTTAATGTCGCGGTATTCTTGCAAACAGTATTTTTTGGCCCCTTTCATCCACTCAGCGATTTTTTCAAAATCTTTCTCGGTATGCATGCCCGGAACAGTGGTTGTGCGAAATTCATAATCTATCCTGCTGCTTTTAATTAAGTTAATGCTTAAATTAATCCTTTCCAAATCCACCTTAACACCCGCCAACTTATCATAATTTTCTTGGGAACTTTTTATATCCATTGAAATAAAATCCACATTTTTTTTATCTATGATTTTCTTCAGAATATCCGGGCGAGCACCATTAGAGTCCAGCTTAACCAAATAGCCCAGCTTTTTTATTTTATCAATAAAATCTGTTATGTCCGGCTGAATGGTTGGCTCTCCTCCGGTAATGCAAACTCCTTCCAACATTCCTTTCCGCTTTTTCAGAAAATTAAAAAAATCTTTTTCTATTCTATCATCGCCGTGAACCGTGAACCGTGAACTGATAACCAACTCCGGATTATGACAAAAAGGGCAACGAAAATTACACCCGACGGTAAAAACCGTAGTGGCTAACTTCCCCGGATAATCTATCAGAGTAAGTTTTTGAAAAGTGGCTATTCTCATACTATTTAGCACAATTTTAAACAATTTAAGAAAAGCTCTCTCCTCTTTGAGGATAGGATTGAGACAAGAAAAAAGAGAAAGAAAAAAGATAAAGTAATACCCAAACTATTTGCCCATCACAAATTCTTTCCTATCTTTAAACTCAGATTGCTTTCCTTCATTCCATTGCTGAACCGGACGGATATAACCAACCACTCGCGAGTAAACTTCGCATTTTTGTTTTACCACACACTTGGGACAAGTATAATGCTCCCCTTCTATGTAACCATGTACGGGACAAATGCTGAAAGTGGGAGAGATGGTAAAATAAGGCAAGGCGTAATTTTCGGCGATCTTCCTGACTAATTTTTTTGTCGTTTCTATGCTATTGATACGCTCGCCTAAAAATCCGTGCAGAACGGTTCCACCGGTATATTTTGTTTGGAGCTTATCTTGAATATCCAGCGCTTCAAAAATATCTTCCGTAAAGGAAACCGGCAGTTGGGAAGAATTGGTGTAATAAGGTTTGCTTCCGTTATTCTTAACCGCTTCTTTATTGGCAAATATCATTTTGGGATATTTTTCCATATCCAGCCGCGCCAGCCGATAAGCTGTGCCTTCCGCCGGAGTAGCTTCCAAATTGTAAAGATTGCCCGTCTCTTTTTGAAAGCCGATTATTTTCTTTCTCATATGCTCCAAAACTCTCTCCGCAAATTTTTGACCTTCCTTGGTGGTAATGTCTTTTCCCATTAAATTAAGCAAAGCCTCATTCATTCCCACCAATCCAATTGTGGAAAAATGATTGGACCAATACTGCCCGCGGCGTTTTTTCATGGCTTCCAGATAAAATTTTGAATATGGATAAAGCCCCTTTTCGGACAAGTTTTCAATCAAATCCCTTTTTATCTCCAAACTTTGCTTGGCCAGTTCCATAAGAATGTCCAATTTTTTTAAAAACTCTTTTTTTCCTTTGGATGTATAACCCAAGCGGGGCATATTTATCGTTACCACTCCGACAGAACCGGTCAACGGATTAGCGCCAAAAAGACCTCCTCCTCTTTTTAACAATTCCCGATTATCCAACCTTAGACGACAACACATGCTCCTGGCATCTTCCGGATTCATATCAGAATTGACAAAGTTGGCAAAATAAGGAATACCGTACTTAGCTGTCATTTCCCAAATGGGATCAAAGCGATCGTCGTTCCAGTTAAATTTTTTGTCAATATTGTAAGTCGGTATGGGAAAAGTAAAAACTCTCCCGCTGGCGTCTCCCTCCATCATTACTTCCGCAAAAGCTCTGTTTATCATATTCATTTCTTCCTGAAAATCGCCATAAGTTTCCTTTTGAGGCTCTCCTCCTATAATCACCGCTTCTTTGGCTAAAATTTTGGGAGGAGTAATGTCCAAAGTTATGTTGGAAAAAGGCGTCTGAAATCCCACTCGCGTAGAAACATTCATATTAAAAACAAATGATTGTATTTCCTGCTTAACTTGTTCGTAATTCAGCTTGTCGTATTTTATGAAAGGAGCCAATAATGTGTCAAAATTGGAAAAAGCTTCCGCTCCCGCCACTTCTCCCTGAAGAGTATAAATAAAATTCACCATCTGTCCTAAAATTGAACCGAAATGCTTGGCCGGCTTGCAGGCCACTTTTCCGGAAACTCCGGTAAACCCTCGCCGCAAAAGATCTTGCAAATCCCACCCGCAACAATAAGCCGAAATTGACTGCAAATCATGGATATGAAAATCACCTTGTTCATGAGCTTCTCTGATTTTTTTGGAATAGATTCTGTTCATCCAATATTTTGAACTCACGGCCGAAGCGATATAATTATTGAGCCCTTGCAAAGAGTAGGACATATTGGCATTTTCCTTAACCTTCCAATCTATTTCCCTGATGTATTTATCCACTAAATCCACCGCCTCTTCCAAAGCTTCTTTGGTTTCGCGAATTTTTCTATGCTGCTCGCGATAAAGAATATAGGCTTTGGCCGTTTCTTCAAAATCCAAAACCATCAGCACTCTTTCCACCAAATCTTGTATTTCTTCAATTCTGGGAACATAATTTTTCCGGTAATTTTTATTCAGAAGCTGGACTACTTTGGCGGTAACCTTTTCAGCATTTTTTCCATTTCCTTCGGTCGTTTCTTTTAAAGCCTTGGCCACTGCAATTTTTATTTTGTCTCGCTTAAAAGGAACTACCCGACCGCTCCTTTTTATCACTTTGCTTATTTTATTTTTTAGTCCTTTCCCCCTCTTACTTCCCCTATTTCCCCCGACTTTCTTTTTGGTCTTTTTTCCCATTGTTTTATTTTTATTT
Organism: Candidatus Moraniibacteriota bacterium; assembly: GCA_018400055.1. Taxonomy (GTDB): domain Bacteria; phylum Patescibacteriota; class Minisyncoccia; order Moranbacterales; family UBA9337; genus M55B143. The sequence continues at coordinate 211 of JAGYNK010000100.1, read as the reverse complement.
ATATTAATTAATTTCTGTGAATTGCAAAATGTCATGGCGAGTCCCGTTATTCAGCGGGACAAGCTCCGCGTGACAGTCCCAAACTTTTCTCGTCATTGCGAGCGAAGTAAAACGGAGCGCGGCAATCTAGGATTCAGTATTATCAGCATCAGTCTAACGAGATTGCCTGCCTGCCGGCCTGTCCGCCGAAGAAGCAGGCAAGGCAGGCTTC
>JAGYNK010000099.1 GCA_018400055.1 Candidatus Moraniibacteriota bacterium | reverse complement strand
TGATTATGTTTTAACGGAAAATCAATTGGTCATAGGAACCAGCAAAGATACCGCTAGAGCTATAGCCGATAAAATAATTTAGCAGAATATCTGACTTATTTTAGGTTGTTTTTTACGAATTGTGGATAACTTGTTTAAAATTTTATGTTTTTGTTATTTTTTCCGCTTTTTTATTAAAAAGTAAATTACTTTTCAATAAACTGTTAAATTTCAACTTTAGTGTTTCTTTATAGCAAGTAATTTATTTAAGTAGATAGCCTTTGTTTTAGGCTAGTTTAGAGAAGCAATATTGACTTGCGACTATTTTACTGGTATAATTATAATATGGTTTTGCAGTTAGAGTAGCTGAATGGAATTGGTTAAAAAAATAAAGCAGTTTTTTGAAAATCCAGAAATGGTAGAAGAATTCCAATCGCGATTTCCCCCTATTTGCGATTGGAATTCTTCTACTGTTCAAGTGTTTCGACCAACGTGTCTAAACCGCCTCGTTTCTGACCGAGGACCCAAAATAAAAACAAAAAATTTTTAAAAAACAAAAATAAAAAAAGAAATTTAGTTCTTTAAACTAAAGGCTCAAAGCCAGAGAATAGTAGAAGGAAAATATTTATAAGTCAGAAATAAATATTAGGAACATATACACAAAATATATGTTTACATAAAAATGATTTTGATGCCTCTCACCCGGGCTAAAAAATCTTATGTTTACATATTGGTATATGTCAAACAGCCGGGCGTTGCCCGCCACTTAAATATTTTTTTAGGGCGTTAGCAGCGTCCGGTTTCCATAATTTTGACGGATACCGGACAGTAAATTGATTTTGTTGTCGGATATCAGTTAGAATTGTTAGTTGCTATTTGTTAGTTGTAGGTTAATTAGTGTCCCGTTTAGCGGGATATTTTTATTACCCGCGAAATTACAAATCCTTTTACAAATCTACGAATAAATTATAAGATGAATTTGTAAATTTGTATTTGATTTGTAAATTCGTGGAAGCTAAGTATGTTTTGGAATAAAAAGAAAAAGTTAAATCTTGGTCAATTAGGCGAAAAAGAGGCGGCGAAATATCTTAAGAAAAAGGACTATAAAATAGTCGCATTTAATTTTCAAAATACTCAAGGAAAAAGAGTCGGAGAAATTGACATTATCGCTAAAGAGAAAGATCAAATTGTTTTTGTGGAAGTAAAAACCAGAGAACTGGAAAATTATGAGCATACTTTGCCGGAAGAAAATATTACCAGACAAAAGCTTTATAAGCTTCAAAAAATCGCTCAGGTTTATATTGATAAAAACAACCTCTGGGACTATTCCTATCGCTTTGACGCTGTTTCTGTTTGGATCAGCCAAGATCGTGAAAATATAAAGATAAAGCATTTAAAAAGCATTTTTTTGTAAAATATTTAATAGACATAGATTAAATTATTTGCTACTATCAAAATATGGAATAATTTTTAAATTAAAAAATATGGCCTTGGATAAAAAAACATTGGAAGAATTAAAACAAAAATTGTTGGCAAGAAAACAAAAATTGGAAAAGGGATTAGAAGCCATCGGCGAAGAAACCGAGCGCCCCGGAGATTACGAGACCAGATACAATGAAATCGGAACCGATAAAGACGAAAACGCTTCCGAAGTGGAAGAATATGTTGATAATTTAGCGCTGGAAGGCAATTTAGAAAAACAACTGGCAGATATCAATCGGGCGCTGGAAAAAATGAAAAACGGAACTTATGGAATTTGCGAAAAATGTGGCGGGGAAATAAATATTGAACGCTTAAAAATACATCCCTCAGCTAAAAAATGCATGAAGTGCAACAAATAATCTTAAGTAGATAAGCATTATAATGATTCTAGCAAGGTTTTTGTTTTTTACGGTTTTACTAATTATAACTGATCAGTTATCCAAATATATTGTCCGTCTCCGCCAGCCGGCGGACGGCGGATTTTATATTTGCAATCCCGGAATTGCTTTTGGAATAAAAATTCCGGAATTTTTAATTTGGGCAATTTATGCGATAATTATTGGACTCGTCTTATTAAAAATTGCACATTTAAAAATCCCTCTTTGTTTTTCCCTTTTAAAAAAAGGAGGAAACGCTTCATTAAAACTTGTTCTCCCTCTTTGGAAAAGGATAATTAAAAGGGATTTAAAAACATTAAATAAACGACCGCGCAATTCTTCTTTTACCTTCTTAAAAAATCTTAAATACCCAATACATAATACTTACTACCTGATATTAATCACTGCCGGCGCTCTTTCCAATTTAATTGACCGCTTGTATTTTGGCTGCGTTATAGATTTTATAGACCTTAAATTTTGGCCGGTTTTCAATTTAGCCGAT
>JAGYNK010000098.1 GCA_018400055.1 Candidatus Moraniibacteriota bacterium | reverse complement strand
AATTTCTATACCATCTAAAGCATAGTTTATTCAAGCGGTTTTGTCAATTTTCCATTTGTCAGAATTAAAATAATATGATTAACTTTAGTTAAAATATCAAATAAAAACAATAATAACTAACAAAAAGTTCTTTTTTTATTTCTATTTTAAAAACGGGAGGTATCGCTCTAATGGGTTTATCCTTTAATTCAAAAATATTTATACCGGGCGTAGGTTTTACTTGTAAGAAATGCGGGGCTTATTGTGACGGAGAAAATTTTTTTGTTCTAGGGCGAAAAGTATTTCGCTGGTGCGATGAATGCGGTCATTTGGAAGAGGGCATAAGAGATTCTCATTCTTATGAAAATAATTCCTGTGTAAATAATGGGGGTTTATATATGCCAGAAAATTCGGATTTTTTATTATTGAATCCCACTCTTTCCAAAGAACGGAATATGCCTCATTAAGATAAGGAGATTGATATGACGGTAAGAGATGAATTTCTTGAAATCGCAGAAAAATATGGTCTTGAGGATAAAGTGGCTATTCACATATTCCAAAACGGAAACTCGCTTATGTGGACTCTCCATAGAATCATTCATGAGGAAGAGCGGAATATTATTTCTCTCCCTCTCCCTGAAAAATTTGTAAGGGAGTTGGAGAAAAAGCTTGTATCGGTTAAAAGAAAACTATGGGAAGATGATGGCGGAAAATTCATTTTCAACGTAGGCGAAGAAATGACGAAGGAGGATATACGAGAATATCAAGCTGCGTGGAATTTACACTGCAGTTGTTATGATAGGTAGCGATTTGCGGAAGCTAATAACTTCCGCTTTTTATCACCAATAAAAATAGAGGCATCCATAGAGGCATCTATAGATGCCTCTATTTTAAAAAATTCCTGAATTTATTCAGGAATTTAAATAAAATTTTTTACTGGCTTTAAACTGAATTTAAAGTAAGATAAAGATATGCGTTTAAATGCAATCATCAAAAAAAATAACGCCGGCGAGAGAATTGATAAATTTTTAGTTAAACTGGCGAAAAAACAAGAAGATTTAAAAAATTTTTCCCGGGCGGATTTGGCAAATTGTCAATGCTTACTCGCTAAACTTTCCCAAATGTACTCAAATAATAATTTATGCATTTTATATATGTTTTTATCTTCAATCAAGACTGATATTGTATTTTCTTCGCCAAGTGTTTGAAATGACACTTTATTATCGTAAATTTGCAAGCTTGAATCAAAAGGATAGAACTTTTTTTTCAGGAATCTAATTTCTGTGAATTCGGTTTTTGGCTCGCTAAAATATTTTTTCGCCGTTTCCGGAACAATCAATTTCTTTTTTATTTCGGTTTTTTTTCTTTTTTTAACATATTCTTCGTTAATTGCCTTTATTTCTTCTTGCCGACGCACGCTTTCAGAATCAACGAAGGTATAAATTTCAGTACGGCTTTTTAGCGTATCAAATAAAACGGTTTTGAATCCTTCAAATCCTTCAAAAAATCTCACGCCGGGTTTATTGCTTGCTAGATTATAAACAGAAATTAAGTTTGGCAAAGCTCCTTCAAAACTTTTCTTGCTTTGTTTCAACTGTTCTTCTTTTTCTTTGAATAATTCTTCTAATTTTCCCGGATGTTCTGGAATAAAAACACTTACTTCTTTTTCTGGATCTTTTCGCTTCACCAAACTCATTTTTTCAAGTTCTCCCAGAACACTGTAAATCACTCCCCGCGGACGATTTATTTTTCTGGCAATGAAACTGGCGCGGCACTGACCATTTTCAAAGAGAAAGTTTAATATTTCCGCCTGCGCCCCGGTTAATCCCGCTGATTTTATAATGTTGCTTTCCATAATTTTTTAAGCAATTTGCTTTAATGATGCTTTTTTTCCTAAAAGAGAGCTGAATCTATTCCTATTATAGCAAATATAAAATATTTTGTCAATTTTAAATATGACATTTTAATAACGATTTTATGCTGTTTTTATTCTTTTTGAAAGCCTATTTATGACAAAATAGGCTATTTTTGTATGTTTTACTATTGACATTATTTTTATAATATGCTATACTGTCCTGTCAAGCTAAGAAAGCGAAAATGAAGCTTGGCCAGTTCTCAAAAAAGTTCAATTAAATCTTCCTAATATATTTCTGTCCGGCGAGTTAGAGTAATGGTTCTTGCGAGGGAGAGCGCGATAGCCATTCAATTCAAAGGGCGGGAAAACGGGAAGGCGGCACAATGTGCCGGAGAGAGATTCTCTTCTTGAAATAAATAAAATCAAGAAGAGTTCTTTCTTCGGAACAATCAAAAGATAGTTCGGAGAAAAAAGTTATTTTAAATAAATAAAGTGATTAGAAGTTTTAGGATGTTGGCAAGCAACGACTTGCGTCAATACTTGTGAGAGAGAATACATCGTAAGACAACTAACGCTTTTATTTGCGCCGGTGGAATTTTTATAAATAATCTCGCAAATAGATTATTTAACGCTAAAAGTTGTAAATATATTTCTTTTAAGAACCGTTTAAATCGAAAGATTATGAACATCTTTAAAGGAATAATTTCACTGAAAGCAATTCCGCCAACGGTTTTCAATTATTTATTCGTATGTCCCGCATTTGTAGTGTGGGTTTGCGAAGCAAATAACAAGGAAGTCCGCTAAACATAAAGGGGATGAACTCCCTTTGTGTTTAGAAATTTCCTTGAGAATAAGAGAGAGCAAGGAAAACAGTTCTTTAAAAATCACTATATGCTTTTCGCGGAAAGTCGCAGATTTTACGCAGACTGACGCGGAAAAATATTTCCTCTATCTTTGGATCACCCAACCATTTGAAATTGCAAAATATTTTTGTTGTTTCAAATGGGTGATTCAAAAAATAAAATAAAAAAGCCCCCGAGGGGGCAAAGGAGGAAAAATGAACGAGCCACTGTGCATTTATGGAAAAAGTGGGCAGGGATGCCTCTTTTTCCATGAATTTTTCGACCGTGAGACCCTCACGGTCGAATATGAGTGCTGGCGAGGGCTGGCTCCCCTGTGCGGGGGAGCCTGTCATTGGACTCCTTCTCCTCCAAAAGAGGAGAAGGAGAAAGAAAAGGAGGAAAGAAAATGAGACCGTTTTATAAAAAAACAGGGCAGAGGGAGATGTTATTGCCATCTGGAAGGATGGCGGTGATAGAAGACGGTCAGGAGGCTGTCGGACTCGGGGGAGTCGGATTCCCCGAGTTCACTTCCCGTGTTATAAGGATAACTCCCGATGGGGAGTTATCTCCAGAAGAGAGTAAACACCTCTCTTCTCGGTGGATTTCTATGCCCCCTGCGGGGGCGAAGGAGGAAGAATGAAGGTATATATTACGACAGCGGCAACTGGTCGGGGATTTTCAATTGAGGCGGGGATCGCGGATGGGGTTAGAAATTTTGACCACCATCATAAATGGTCCGCCAACCCGGCCCCGTGCCGGGATGAGCGGATCCCTGCTGTGCCCGAGGGGTCGGTTGTCGAGATTACCCATCTCGACGCCGACACATTCGTCGGCCTGCTGAGGATGGCAGGCCGGCCGGTCCCCGGGGTCGATTTGTTCCTGATGGAACAAATCGATCTGAACGGTTCGAGCGTTTGCTCGGATCGTTTCAACCCGACCTTGTTGTATATGGTTGGGGTCGGGGAGTTGGCGCGGGGGTTGAAGTTTCCCCGCCCGTCCACTGAGGGTCCGGTCGATGTCTCCGAACTGGTCGAGGCTATGATGGCCAAGACCACCGAGGAGATCATTGAGATCGGTCGTGACGCGACCGAGCGGTCCGAGACCGCTTATGCTGATTGTCGTGTGGCAATCAGTCCGAGCGGTCGGGTCGGGTTTTGGGCAATTGGCCCGACCGACCCGCTGGACCCCAGCCGACCGTACACGGATGGGGTGGAAGCAGTAATCGTGTATCGCTCGCATTACGCGAGCATTTCGATTTACTGCTCCCCAACCTCGCCCCTGCAGTTTGGGGGCGAGACAGTTGCCGGCATCTTGTTTGTTGGCCACCCGAAAGCCGCCGGTTCACCGCACGGCCAGGCGATGATCGAAGGAGACGCTCGGCGCGTCTTCGAGGAAATCGCCGAAAAGGTCGGATAATCCGACCAACTTTCTTCAGGCAATAGCGCGTCTGAAGAAAGAATTAACCAGCGCTTATTTCGCATCGACCTTTAAATAGGTCAAACGGCTATAGATTCCAGCCGGAAAATGCTCCCGTCCGCATAGGTTTTAGGGGAGTGCTGTCAGGGATAACATCTTGCCAACCCGTGACAGCGATGCGAAGTAAAAAAGGCTTTGTGTGTTTGGCCTTAAACAGAACACTCCTTTACTGCTCACTATGGAGGTAAATAGAGAGTAAATTTCCCCACAAATATAGTGGGGACGCTGATCGTAAGGTCGGCAAAGTTCACGGGCAAGCGTAAGTTCAACCGTTTGCCCCTTTTATAGAGTTTTTATTCGCTAGAAACGGATAAAAGTTCTTAGAAGGATTAAAAAATCCCGCTAAAATTTCGCAGAGCGGGAGAGATTTTGAGCGATTTTTCAAATCTCTCTCTTGAAAGTCGCTTGGATTTCTCACCCATCGCCCTGCGAAATTTTGGCGGGATTTTTAATTAAAACCAATCAAATATTGCGATCCAATTCGGCCAGCAATGTTTTTTTGAAATTTTTGATTATTGGATGAAAAGATACCGGCAGGAATTTTTTTAATTCACTTGAAAAATTTATTTCGGATGTTGCAATAATATTTTTGATTTTCAAAAGACTTCTTTTTTGTTTGGGCGTGATCAATCTGAATCGCAGGAGGAAATAAATATCAAAAAAATCGCGGGGTTTTTGGCGGAATAATGCCGCCCGCACTTTTTCATTGAACAATTGGCTTTTTTCTAAGCACATCAAAGTATAGCTTGGCAAAAAATCGGAAGCAATCGCGTGAATTTCCCCGGATAACTTAGCTTTTTTTCTTTTGGAAACTTCCATTTGCAGCCGGATTGAAAAATTTGAAAAATTGCAGAAAAAAATAGCCAAAAATCCGCCGGAAGTGATTTTGGATTCTTGCAATTCCGTTTGAATGTTAAAATTAAGCATATTTTTCAAAGTGGAAATTAGCAAATTTTCTAAACTTTTAACGGAAAGGTTTGAAGAAAAATCAAGATCTTCAGAAAAACGCGGAGAATCAAAAACAATTCGCATAGCCGTGCCACCTTTGAAAAATACGCTTTCGCTTTGCGGCAATTGATAAAATTGCGACAAAAAAATATGCTGGCAATATTCCTGAGCCACATTAAAATCGGAAGTCTGAAGTTTTACGGATAACTTTTTAATTTGTTCTTCGGTCATCATACAATTTGGAAATTAATTTATTTACCGCCGATGAATTGAATATTTTTTGCCACTTCTTTATTCTATCCTTCTTTAGGAGTGAAATATCTATGCGTTCATTTACTTTGGAGCGATTTTTATTGGAAATATAAAGATAATCCAACAATGCCTTTTCCGGTTCGGCAATCAGAAACTTTTCGCTTCCGCGTTCAATAATATTATAACCGACAAATAAATCTTTTTTTATTTTACTGTAGGAAAATTCTTGATTTATCGCAGAAAACGATCGAGTGGCCTTTGCCGATACGGAAGTGATAGTATAAACTTTTTCCGGAATGATATTATGGAAAGCTAAGGCGGTTTCCAAGGAAATATACGACGGCTGATATATTTTATTGGCGATTGCAAACAAATCCGGTCTTGTTAAAGAAAGGCAATAAAGTCCGTTGCGGAGCTTAATAAAAATTTTTTTTTGAGTTTGCTGATAAATAAATTTGCTGGCGGCGAAAAAAGAAACATCAAAAATCCTTCTGAATTCTCGAGGAGTGAATATTTTTATATTATTTTCCGAAAGTTTTTGCTGGACAAATAATGGATTCAGTTTTTTTACCATATAGTATATAAAGTGAATTATGTTTTTATGATAACATCTGCGCTTTTTTTGTCAAATCTCTCTCTTGAGAATCGCTTGGATTTCTCACTCATCGCCCTGCGAAATTTTGGCGGGATTTTTAATTAAAAATGTGATAAAATGGAGAATATAGAAATTACAAAATTATGCGAGAAGAATTAAAACCAATTCCAAAAAATTTCAGGGAGACAAATGTAAATCCGAAAGAAATTAAAAAACAGCGAGCGATAGAAACTGCCTATGCCCGCCTTGAAGAAATGGGATTCTTAGAATATTCTCCGGAGGGTAAATTAATTGTGGATACGGAAAAAATGAAGTTTAATAAAAAAAATTTACGAGAACTTGGTTCAGCTTTTACTAATCCGGGAATTGGACAAAAGAATGCCACACAAACAATGTTTGCACTATTTGGAAATTCAAAGGTGATCTCCAAAGAAGATTACGAAGGAGGAATCCGTGAGGTAAAACCTCTTTTTTATTTCCCCTCCAATGTCGAAGACGCTCTTGATATAAAAAAAATAAAGCAAACTAAATTCTATTTGACATTAAAAGATGTCCTACATGCAAATCCTTACACGCCGAAATTTTACGGAAACATTCCCGGAAAGGAATTAAGCGCGAAAGAAATTGATCTGGCGCTCCGTATTTATCATCCTGATTTTGGCGATGGTTATCGCGACCCAAAAACAGGAATTTTGTATATTAAAAATAAAAAAGGAGAGTTTAAAAAGATATCCGCGAATTTATTGGAAGAACTTTTTGGAACCTATGGAAATCCAAAGAAAAAAGGCGAAAGCTTGTATGCGGGAAGATCATTTATTGAAACGCAGACTCCTCATCTTAAGAAAGCCGGGCTTTTGATTCCCGAGGATTTTCGCGTTATATCAGGGAGCTCCACCTCTAAAGAATATCGCATTGAAAAAAGAGCGGCAGGTCGAAAAGGACAAATTATGTTAAACGGGGTAGAGCATATTCTAGGCACGCAATATAAAGGCAAAGAAATTGCGAAAATATCTTCCGATTTAGGAGGAATTTTAGAAGAAGATGCAAAAGGAAATAAAAGATTGATTGCGATTTTCACCATTTATAAACCGGAAAAAGCTGAAAAAACGGAAAAGGGATATTTTATGGCAAGGATTTTAGAAACCGATCCGCGACCATTTAACGCAGAAAAATTTTACGCGCGATTTCCCAAAGAATCACTTGAGGCATATAAGCAAAGAATTCAGGGATATGAATCTTTTGAATACACGCTCAAAATTTCTAAGGATATTTCGCGAGAAACCGGAATTAACTTAACCGATTTTGATTTTAAACAACAGCAATTAATAATCACTCTTGCCAAAGAAATGGGGATGGATAATTTTATACAGTTCATTCAAGAATATGGACGAGACGGTTTGCTTGCTTGCTCAGTGCTAGAAACAGGAAAAGATACAGCCCATATTCTAACGGAAATCGCCAAGCAAGAAACTTCTGACAAAAAATTTGCCGCTCGTTTAATTTTCAGAAAATATAACGAAATTGTCGGAAAAATTGAAGAGATAAGAAAATTTTTAGAAAAAAATTTATCGCAGAATAAGAACTATAATTCCGGTATTACTGATCAAATGACAGCGAAACTTCTAAATAAGGGTAAGGCTTTATTGGAAAATTTTTCGCAAAGAATAAAATCGGCGAATATTGATGAAATAGCTGACGCACTTGAATCTGTTGAAACGGGAGTTACGGTTTTTTCCTCTTTTCTTCAGTCAGCGAGAGAATTGGGACAGGAAATTGATTTTGATACCATTAAAGATCTAGATTTAGATATTATAGGTTTTGAAGACAAATTTAATATGGATAAAGACGAGATAATGGATTTGGCGGTGGAATGCCGATCGGGTGAAAACAAAAAGAAGGATAAGATAATTTCCGGCGTTGCCATAAAAGATCTTAAAAAAGCGCTGGAAGAAAAAGCGTCAATGGAAACTGGAAATAAACACAAATTTTATGTTTTATCATATCAAGAATCACCTATCGCTTTTTTACGTTTTGAAAAAATGGAAGACGGAAGCTTATATGCCGGATCGTTAAGTTTACACAAAGATATAAAAGGCTTGGATGGAGGCCGTTTTGTAAATGAATCGCTCTTGCGTGAGTCTCGCAGTAATGATATAAAAGCGATTGTCGGAATTGATAAGAAAACTTTGCCGTTTTACACCGCTGAATTGGGATTTGAGGTTGACGGTTATGTGGAAAATTACAAAAATAGCGGGGAATCTTTCTTCACAATCAGACTGCCAAGAAAAAATAATCCGGGCAGAAGCACGGAGGAAAAATCGGAATATAAAAAATTAACGAGAACTGCTAGAGATTTTAAGGACATTGACAGTTTAATTGAGAGCCAGAAGGATGAAATCGTGTTGCGCATTGATAAAGATCAGTTACAAGAAACAGTCAGGAAAATTCTCGTTCCCAAGAATGATAAATTGAAGAATATAAAAAGCTCTAATAAAGGTTATAAAATCGTTTGGTATTCGCGAATAGGGAAAGAAAGAATTTTGATTTTTGAAAAAATTGTTTGAAATTATGCAAAAAATTTTTATCATAAATTTAAAAAATGCCGGTCAGCGATTGGATCGGTTTTTAGTTGAAATATTAAATAAAAAAAGGACAAGAGATAAAATTTCCCGGGCGGATTTGGCGCGGGCGGTTAAAAACGGAAAAATTTTAGTGAATGACAAAAAAGTAAAGCCCGGTTATATTTTAAAAGAAAAAGACAAAATAAGCATCAAGCATCAAGCATTAAGCATCAAGCATCAAAAAGTATTATCGACTAATCCGAAAATAAAATTTAAAATAATTCACGAAGATGAAAATATTATTGTGGTGGATAAACCGGCAGGATTACAAGTACATCCCGATAATCGTAGAGACGAGGCAATACCTCATCTCTGCACGCTAATTAACGGGCTGCTGGCAAAATTTCCGGAAATTATCGGTGTCGGCGATAAATCTGGCGATTCATGGGCAAGGCCGGGAATGGTTCATCGGCTGGACAAAGATACTTCCGGTTTGATAATAATCGCCAGAAATCAAAGATCTTTTGAGGAGTTAAAAAAGCTTTTTAAAAACAGAAAAATAAAAAAAATATATTTAGCCATAGTTTATGGAAAATTAAAAACCAAAAGCGGCATAATTAAAAAACCGCTTGCCCGATCGGGAAACTACAAAAAACAAACAATCGCCGGAAGGAAAACCAAAACCAAAATTCGCCCAGCCATAACCGAATACAAAGTTTTGAAAGAATTTAAAAATCATTCTTTAGTGAAAGCGCGTCTTATAACCGGACGCACGCATCAAATCAGAGTTCATTTTTTTTCTTTGGGAAGTCCGATAGTAGGCGATAAAATTTATAAAATAAAAGGAAAATTAAAGTTTGATAAATTAAAAGCCGAAAGACAGCTTCTTCACTCCAGCCAAATTGAATTTGAATTACTGGGCAAAAAATATTCTTTTGAATCCATCCCACCAAAAGACTTTAATAAATTTTTGAATTATAAATAAAAACCCCCTTACTGCTTACTGCTTGCTACTAAATACTTATTCCAAGGTTGACTAAAAAGAATTTAGACTATATGATAAAAAAGATTTAATATAAAATATAAAGCCTAAATTTTGATTTAGGAGAGTTTAAGTTTAGGTCTTGTCTAATATTTATTATGCGCAAAGAGTTAATGGAATTCAATTTAAGTCAGAGAAATAAAAAAGTTCCCAAATTGAGAACCGGAGATGTGGTTAAAATTCACAGAAAAATAAAAGAAGATAAAAAAGAAAGAATACAAATTTTTGAAGGAATAATAATTTCCATTAAGGGAAAGCAAAGCTCTTCTCCTACTTTAACTATTCGCAAAATTTCTTATGGCGTAGGCGTTGAGTTGATATTGCCTCTTTATTCTCCAACCATTAAAAAAATTGAGTTAGTCAAAAGAGCTAAAGTAAAAAGATCCAAACTTTATTATATTAGGGAAAAGTCCGCTAAGTCTTTAAGGCTGAAATATAAGGATTTGTCGGATTTTGCCAAAGCAGAAGAGGAAAAGCCTGAGCCGGAAACGGAAGAAAATAAACCGGAAGCAAAAAGCGCTGAAAAAAAAGAAGATGACCAATCAAAAAAAGGAAACGAGCCAAAAAACAAAGAGGGCGAAAAAACAGAAGCGAAAAAGGACGAAATTAAAAAAGATTCCGATAAAAAAACGGAAGCGAAAAAATAATTAGAATTCCGTGCTATATTAAAAACCCCAATAGCGAAACCGAAATGTTTACCTCGCGCCAAAATTAAATTCTGTTTTTTGATAAAGTATTTTGCAGGCGTGGTGGAACCCGGTAGACACGCAAGCATGAGGGGCTTGTGGGCATTAGCCCTTGGAGGTTCAAATCCTCTCGCCTGCACTTGGTAACTCACAACTCACAAATCATAACCTATAACTTACAACTTATTTTTGTTTTTAGTTGAAAGTTATACGTTGTAAATTATGGACGATTAGCTCCCCGGTCATTCGACGGGGCAGGCAGTTGACTATCCATTAACTGGATAATATAATAGTTTCGTTAAAAAATTTGGACGATTAGCTCAGTTGGCTAGAGCGCTTCTCTTACAAAGAAGAAGTCACTGGTTCGAGTCCAGTATCGTCCACATAGTTAAGGGACTATAGCTCAGCGGTAGAGCGGACGGCTCATAACCGTTTGGTCGCAGGTTCGATCCCTGCTAGTCCCACCTGATTGCCTGGGTAGCTCAGTGGTAGAGCAAAGGACTGAAAATCCTTGTGTCGGCAGTTCAATTCTGCCCCGAGGCACCCTTTATGATAAATTTTTTATTGTGCGAGAGTGGTTCAGTGGTAGAACGTCTCGTTGCCAACGAGAAGATCGCGGGTTCGATTCCCGTCTCTCGCTCCAAAGAATCTTTGAATTTTTCAACGCGCGCAGTTATTAAAAAGCGCGCTTTTTTATTTATCCAAAGAGTGATTAATAGTTAATTCCGCCATATTGGAAATATATCTTCTTAAACGTATTAAACTGTCAACGACATTTACAGCCTCGGTCCAGTTTTTCTGAATAATTTTATTTAAAAGTCTGTCGGTATCTTTGTTTGTTTTCTTTATATTGTTTAAAGTGTTATGCGCTCTGTCTTTATCCATTTTTTTTGTGAATTTTAAAGCCTCATCAAAGAAAAACAATATTTTTTTCGCAGTCTTTTCAATTAAAATGTCCAAGTTTTTATTTGCATTTACATTATTCCAAAGAGCCGGACGGGAGATTTTTACAGCGTGATCGGCTATTCTTTCCAATTGTCTGGCAATATTTTCAAAGTAATGCGCATCTTTTATATTTAGTCGCATTTTTTCTTCTGAAGTAATCTCATTAAGCAATGAATGGTATTGTCTTGAAACAAGAAAGAAAAATTTATCAATCTCAAAATCCCTTTCCTTAACGTCCAGCGC
>JAGYNK010000097.1 GCA_018400055.1 Candidatus Moraniibacteriota bacterium | reverse complement strand
TTCTTTCAGAGAACCGCAAAAGATTGTTGATTTTTATCGAAATTTTAATTTAGTTACAGTAATCAATCCCGCGTATGCGAGATGATTTTTAAAAACAGGGATAAAACCCTGTTTTTTCATTCTCTAATTTTCCAAAATTTACCCGCTTTTAAAAATTTAAACCCAGTTATCCAGCGGGGCAGGTGGGATGGTCTTTAGCTTTTACGAAAGTAAATATGGATTTTAAATGATATGAAAATAATGGCTTAAAATGACCATTTTATCTTAAAAAACAATAATTTAATTGATTTTTCGTATCATAAATGATATAATTAGAGCATAAAAATGATATGAAAATCTATGATTAAAAAATTAAATGACAATTTAAACGACAGGCAAAACATCATTTTGGCATTTATTGAAACCAGTGAATCCGCTTCAATCGGACAAATTTTTAAATATGTCCAAAAAAAACTGGGTCAAATTACAAAAATCACTATTTCCAGAGATTTGGAAAAACTGCTTGAAGCTGATCTTATTGAACGTAAGGGTGCTGGACGAGCGGTTACTTATAAACTTTCTTCAAGGTATCCGATTGTAAAAAAGGTTAATGTTGAGGAATACTTTTCTCAAGATGTTGACCAAAGAAAAATAAAAGAGACTTTTAATTTTGATATTTTTGAACAGCTAAAGAATATATTTACCGATGATGAAAAAAATAAATTGGATAAACTGAATGAAATTTACAGGAATAAAATTAAAGACATTCCTGCAGATGCTTTAAAAAAAGAAATTGAAAGACTCAATATTGATTTCAGCTGGAAATCTTCCAAGATTGAGGGCAATACTTACAGTCTTCTGGAAACGGAGCAACTCATTAAGAATCAGCAGAAAGCGATCGGACATTCCAAGGAAGAAGCCATAATGATTCTCAATCATAAGAAGGCTTTGGATTATATCGGAAGCAATAAAAAATATTTTCAATCCGTATCTGTCGCCAAGATTGAAAATATCCATTCCCTCATTATGGATAATTTAAATGTAACCAAAAATTTAAGAAAAAGCCTGGTGGGAATAACTGGGACAAATTATAAACCTTTGGATAATGAATATCAAATCAAGGAAGCCTTGGAAAGAACTTGCCAACGAGTAAATGAAGCCAAAAACGTTTTTGAAAAAGCGGTGATTTTAATGTTGCTTATCGCATACATTCAGCCTTTCGTGGACGGTAACAAACGCACCAGCCGATTAACCGGCAATGCCATTTTACAGTCATTTGATTCTTGCCCGCTATCATATCGCAGTATGGACGAAATAGAATACAAAAAAGCCGTATTATTATTTTATGAGCAAAATAATATTTCCTATTTCAAGAAACTGTTCTTAAATCAGTTTGAGTTTGCGGTGGAAAATTATTTCGGGTAAAAGAGAGATTGTGCAAATTGGATTAAAAGAATAGCTAAAAATTGAATTTAATTTCAACATTAATTCCAAGAGAGCGATCTAAAAAAGTGCCTGATCTCTTTTATCTAAGCGCGATAGATTTAATTTCTTTCAGAGAACCGCAAAAGATTGTTGATTTTTA
>JAGYNK010000096.1 GCA_018400055.1 Candidatus Moraniibacteriota bacterium | reverse complement strand
AGTCCTTTCAATTTGTCCTTTTTGGCTATAATGGAAGCGTCAATTAAAGTTCTGGCAGTCGCTTGAAAAGAGGCGGCGGAAAGAAAAGATTCTGTAGAAAGAGCCACTTTAGTAATTCCCATAAACAAGTTTTCTCCTTGGGCAGGTTTTTTAGCTTTTAGGTTAACTTCTTCAAAATGCCCTTTTTCCACAATGTCTCCGGGTAAAAATTCAGTTGTTCCGGCGTCTATTATTTTTACTCGGCTCAGCATCTGGCGAATAATTACCTCTATGTGCTTATCGTTTATTCCTTCACCTTGGGAAGCATAAATATCTTGGATTTCTTTTATAATGCGACGCACCACTTCTTCTTGTCCCATTACTCCATAAAGTTTTTTCAAGTCCACATGACCTTCAATTAACTGACTGCCTTTAGCCACCAAATCTCCCTTATGAACTTTTAGTGTCGCACCGACTGGAATTTGATATTCCTTAATGGTCTTCTTTCCTTTTTTGTCTTGAAATTCAATTTTTATCAAGCTTTTGGCTTTTCCTTCAACAATGCTTTCCACTTTTCCATCCACTTCAGAAATTAAAGCTTCGCCTTTAGGCAATCTGGCCTCAAAAATTTCTTCAACGCGAGGAAGACCTTGGGTAATGTCTGAACCGGCCACTCCTCCAACATGGAAAGTTCTCATAGTGAGCTGAGTTCCGGGCTCTCCAATAGCCTGAGCGGCTATAACTCCCACAGCCTGTCCGATCTCTACCAATTTATTTCTTCCTAAATCTTTGCCGTAGCACTTTCTGCAAATTCCGTATTTGCTCTTACAGGAAACGACATTGCGGATTCTTACTTTTTCTATGGGTAGACGATCAATTTCTTCGGATTGCTCTTTGGAAACAAGCTCTCCTTTTTTAACGATAATTTTCTTATTTTTAGGATTAATCACATTTTCCAGCACCACTCTTCCTTCTGCTCTGGCGGCAAAGCTTTGCCCAATTTCATCGGAATCGCTGCGATAAAGGTATCCACCTTCTTTGTCTCCGCAATCCTCTTCCCGGATAATCACATCTTGGGAAACATCTACCAAACGTCTGGTTAAATAACCCGCTGTAGCCGTTCTTAGCGCCGTATCCGCCATACCCTTTCTGGCTCCATGAGTGGAAATGAAATATTCCAAAACATTAAATCCTTCTTTGAAAGAGCTTTTAACCGGCAGTTCTATGGTTTCTCCGGTGGGACCGGCCATCAATCCTTTCATTCCTGTCATTTGAACCACGACTGATTCCGTTCCCCTGGCTTTTGAATGAATCATCGTGTAAACCGCTCCCTCTTTATTTAAAGAATTACGGACTTCTTCAGTTATTTTGTTTTTTGCCTCATTCCATATTTCTATAATTTTATCTTTTCTTTCTTCAATGGTAAGAAGCCCTTGATTGTACTGCTGGTTAATAAATTCAACTTGATCCTCTGAGTCAGCTATTATTTGGGATTTCTTTTCCGGAATTTTCAAGTCATCCATTCCCCAGCTGACTCCGGAACGGCTGGCCATATTAAATCCCAGATTTTTAACTTTATCCACAAAATCGGCGGTTTTTTCCTGTCCGGACATTTCCAGAATTTTAGACATGAGAGTTTTGAGTTCCTTTTTGGTCATTTCTTCATTTAAAAATCTGAGATCTTCAGGCAAAATGTCGTTAAACATAATTCTTCCTATGGAAGTTTCTATGATCTTATTTTTGAAAAGCAGTTTTATTTTGGAGTTGATCGCCACAGCTTCTGATTGGTAAGCCAATATGGCCTCCTCCATAGAAGAAAATATTTTATTTTCGCCTTTGGCTCCGGATACTATATGGGTAAGATAATAAATTCCCAAAACGATATCTTGCGAGGGAGTAGCAATGGGATCTCCGCTGGCAGGCTTGAGCAGATTTCTTGAAGAAAGCATTATTTCTTCGCTTTCTTGGCGCGCTTGGTCAGTTAAGGGAACATGCACCGCCATTTGGTCACCGTCAAAATCGGCGTTAAAAGCGGCACAAACCATCGGATGAACCTGAATGGCTTTCCCTTCTATAAGCACGGGTTGAAAAGCTTGAATGGAAAGGCGATGCAAAGTCGGAGCCCGGTTAAGCAACACATAATGATTTTTAATGACTTTGTCTAAAATTTCATAGGCTTCTTCCGTTTCCGCATCCACCATTCTTCCCGCCGTGCGGACATTGTAGGCATATTCTTTTTCAATAAGTTTGTTTATAATAAAAGGTTTGAACAATTCCAGCGCCATTTTTTTAGGAAGACCGGTTTGGTAAAGTTTAAGCTGAGGACCCACCACAATAACGCTTCTTCCGGAATAATCAACTCTTTTTCCCAGTAAGTTTTGCCTGAAACGTCCCTGCTTACCTTTAAGGGAGTCCGCCAATGATTTCAGCGCCCTTCTTTGTCCGGTGGAAGCAGCTACAGAAGCTTGTCCATGGCGAATACTGTTGTCAAATAAAGCATCTACGGCTTCCTGAAGCATTCTTTTTTCGTTGCGCGTAATTACTTCGGGCGCGCCCAAATCAATTAATTTCTTAAGACGATTGTTGCGGTTTATGATTCTTCGGTATAAGTCATTGACGTCGGAAGTGGCGAATCTGCCTCCGTCCAAAGCTACCATCGGGCGAAGATCGGGAGGAATAACCGGAATCACCGTTGGCAACATCCATTCCAGTTTCAGCTTGGCTTTTTCAAATCCCTGAAAAAACTTCAAGCGTTTAATAAGCTTTTTGGCATCGGAAGCATCTTTCATTTCAAGTTTTATTTTCTTTATCTCTTGGGAAATATCTATTTTTTCCAATGATTTTCTGACAGCTTCCGCCCCTATACCTGCGCTGAATACTTGCCCGAAGCGAGTGGACAAATTAAAATAATCCATTTCAGGCAAAACTTGAAAAGGCTTAAGGTTTTTAATTTCTTCTTTGGTTTTATGATAATCTTCTTTAAGACTTTCCAGCATTTTTCCTTTTTCTTCGGAATTTTCGGCTGACTTCTCAACATTTTTTTTCTTGGACTTATATTCTATGTCCAAATTTTTCAGCGCTTCTTCTTTGGCTTGTTCGTCAACTTCCATAACCAAGTAAGAGGCAAAGTAAACCACTTTTTCCAAATCCTGAACAGAAATTCCCAAAGCCAGCCCTATTTTGGAAGGTACTCCCCGTAAAAACCAAATGTGCGAAACGGGGGTAGCCAATTTAATGTGCCCCATTCTCTCCCGACGCACAATGGAACGGGTAACTTCAACGCCGCACTTGTCGCAAACTATCCCTTTATAACGAATTCTTTTATATTTTCCGCAATAACATTCCCAGTCTTTGGACGGACCGAATATTCTTTCGCAAAAAAGACCGTCTTTTTCGTAACGCTGGGTGCGATAATTTATAGTTTCCGGCTTAGTAACTTCCCCACGCGACCAATTCAAAATATCATCGGGACTGGCCAATTTCAGCTGAAAACTGTCAAAATCATTTACTTTGGTTATGTTTTCCATAAAATGTTAGTTATGTATTGAGCACAAAAAAACGCTTTTTTATAAAATTTACGATAAATTAAGAGTCTAAGTCGGATTCGCCACCTTCTTTTACTTTCACTCCCAGTAACTCGGCATTTAAGCATAAGCCTTTTAATTCATTAACCAATACATGGAACGAGGCGGGAATATTCGGGCTTTTAATCATTTCTCCCCTGATAATTGACTCATAGGCTTTTGATCTTCCCAAAACATCATCTGATTTAATTGTAAGCATTTCCTGCAAAGTATGCGCCGCGCCGTATCCCTCCAAGGCCCAAACTTCCATTTCCCCAAACCTTTGCCCTCCGAATTGGGCTTTTCCTCCTAATGGCTGCTGCGTAATCAACGAGTACGGACCTATAGAACGCATATGAATCTTATCATCAACCAAATGGTTAAGTTTCATTACATACATCACACCCACCGTGGACTCGTTGTCAAAATATTCACCTGTCATTCCATTAACAAGACGCACTTTACCGTCTTCCGGCAAACCGGCTTTGGCCAGTTCTTTTTTGATGTTTTCTTCACTTACTCCGTCCAGTACAGGGCTGGCGGCTTTATATCCCAATTTGCTGGCTGCCCATCCCAAATGAGTTTCAAGAATTTGCCCAATGTTCATACGACTTACCACTCCCAACGGATTAAGAATAACATCTACCGGAGTTCCGTCCGGTAAGCAAGGCATGTCCTCTACCGGGGCAATTCTGGAAATAACTCCTTTATTTCCATGCCTTCCCGCCAATTTATCTCCCACAGAAATTTTTCTCAATTGCGCTACAGAAACTTGAATTTGCTGAATAACGCCCGTAGGAAGTTTGTCTCCCTGTTCGCGAGAAAATATTTTAATATCAACTATTTTACCGTGCTCGCCATGAGGAAGATAAAGCGAAGAATCTTTTACATCGCGGGATTTTTCTCCAAAGATGGCGCGTAATAATCTTTCTTCCGGAGTCAGATCGCCTTCGCCTTTGGGAGTAATTTTACCCACCAGAATATCTCCGGAAGAAACTTCCGCGCCAACACAAATAATTCCGGTTTCGTCCAAATTTTTAAGCCTTTCATCACCGATATTGGGAATGTCCCGAGTTATGACTTCCGCTCCCAATTTAGTGTCTCTTACATCTACGGAAAAATCTTCAATATGAATTGAACTGTATCGGTCCTCATGGAGAAGCTTTTCCGAAATAATAATAGCGTCTTCAAAGTTATACCCTTCCCACGAAACAAAAGCAACTAAAACATTCTGACCTAAGGCCAATTCTCCGTGGTCGGTGGAAGCACCATCAGCCAAAAGTTGATTCTTTTTAATTTTTTCCTTTTTGGAAACGCGGGGAACCTGATTCATGCTGGTAAACGCGTTGGACCTGACAAAACTTTGCAAGTGATATTCTCTTTTATAATATTTACTCTTGCTTCCGGCCGGAGCTTTTTCTTTGACTACGACACGGCTGGCATCCACACTCACCACTTCTCCATCCTCAACGGCCAATACGGCTTGTCCGGAATCGGAAGCCGCTTTGTCTTCTATGCCGGTTCCCACTATGGGAGCTTGCGGAACTATGCAAGAAACAGCCTGACGTTGCATATTAGAACCCATAAGAGCGCGGTTGGCGTCATCGTGTTCCAAAAAGGGTATGAGAGAAGTAGCCACAGAAACACACTGCTTAGCGGAAACATCCATATAATCAAGTTTTTCAGATTCAATCATTTCCGGATTTCCTTTTACTCTGGCTTCCACTAAATCCTCTTTTATGTTTCCATGGAGATCTAGCTCTATGCCGGCGTGAGAAATAATTTTGCGGTCTTCCACAGTAGCATCCAGATATTCAACTTCTTTTTTAATAAAAGGCTTTAATTTTATGGTTTTGTCCTTGGTTTTGGCAATTTTTTTAGCCAATTCAGTGTCAATCATTGTTCCGGTTCTGCCTATTCCCGCGATATTTTGGTTTAATATCCTGTTTTCAATATTTTCAGATTTATTCTCAACTTCTTTTTCAATTTTTAAATAAGGTGTTTCCAGAAAACCGAATTTGTTTATTCTTGCATAAGTAGCCATATGTCCCACTAAACCTATATTAGGTCCTTCCGGAGTTTCTACAGGACAAATTTTTCCATAATGAGAGCGATGGACATCTCGAACTTCAAAGCCTGCTCTTTCTCTGGTAAGGCCTCCGGGACCGATAGCCGTTAAGCGACGTTTGTGTTCCAATTCCGCCAGAGGATTTACCTGATCCATAAATTGGGAAAGTTGGGAGCTGGAAAAAAATTCTTTTATAGCCGCGGCGGCCGGGCGGGAATTTATCAATTGACCGGGAACAACTGTAGCCAAATCGCAAGTGCTCATTCTGTCTTTTATGTTTCTCACCATGCGAGCAATACCTACGCGTAATTTATTTTGAATCAATTCCCCCACGCACCTCACTCTCCGGCTGCCTAAATGGTCAATATCGTCCGGACGCGCCAAAGGATCATTATTTAAATTTATAACTTCTTTAATAATTAAAATTAAGTCTTCCACATTAAGAATGCGGTGCTTTTTGTCGTCAGGAGAATTAATTTCCAATCTTTGGTTCAGTCTATAACGCCCCACACTACTGAAATCATATCTTTCAAAATTAAAAAACATGGCGTCAATCATTTGCTTGGCGTTTTTTTCCGTAGCCAGATCTCCCGGTCGTATTCTTCTATAAATTTCTTTATAGCCTTCCCCTTGGCTTTTGGAAATATCTTTGGCGATTGTTTCTTCAATGTATTTTATTTCTCCTGTATCCACATCCGCGAATTCTTTTCTTATTTTTTCATCGCTTCCATATCCGAAAGCGCGTAAAAGCGCTGTTATGGGAACTTTTCTTTTTCGGTCAATTCTCGCTGAAACAACTCCTTCCATGTCAGTGTCTATTTCTATCCAAGCGCCTCTGTTGGGTATTATTTTAGCACCAAAAAGCTTTTTGCCTTTTTGGTGATTCATTACAAAAAAAACGCCGGGACTGCGTATCAGCTGGCTGATAACAACTCTTTCCACGCCGTTAATAATAAAAGTTCCCCGATCGGTCATAATCGGAAAATCTCCCAAATAAATCTCTTGCTCTTTAATTTCTCCCGTCTTTTTAAATAGAAGCCGAGCTGTGGCCCTTAAAGGAGCTTCAAAAGAAATATTTTTTTCTCGAGCAATTACCTCATTGCATTTTGGCTCATCCAAATAGTAATCAGAAATGGAAAGCTCCAAATTTTTTCCCGTGAAGCCTTCTATAGGATTAATTTCGTCCAGTAATTCATTGAATCCTTTTTCTAAAAACCAATTATAGGAGTTGATCTGCGTTTCAATAAGATTAGGCAGAGAAACCGTAAAATTTTTCTTAAAAAATTTTCTTTTAGATAAAGATGAAGAGGAGCTAAAAGTGTCTTTAACTTTTAAAGTTTTTTTACTTTTAAGCATAAAAACAACTCTCACCAATTTCTTTAGCTTCGCTAATTTTCTTGGAAGCAAAGATTACTTAATGAGATTATAAGAAGATATTTAATTATTTTTATAAACACAAACAGCCATTCGCTGTTAAAAAATTAGTGTTTTTTTATTATAGTAGAAATAATAAATAATGCAAGAAAGAAACTACTTTTTAAAAACTAAATTAAACCTAGCATTTGTATCTTTTTTTGTCAAGCGAAAATTCGGAAATTAAGTTTCATCCCCGGAATTTTGGCTTCTAAATGGCATAATCAAAAGTTTTAGCTACCGCTTTGGCAATACGGGTCGTGGTAAACCCAGCTGGAATATCGCTTTTAACTTTCATCCTTTTTACATCGCTTGATTTTAGCTTATTTTTCTTTATGATCTTGTCAATTTCCGGCAATAATTTTTGGCTCATATTGTTTTTTTCCACCCAAACAGACCGACTGATAATTTTTTTACCGTTTATTAAATAAAGTATATTTTTTCCTTTTTTTAAGTGAATTTCTAGCATCATAACATATTAATTCGCATATTTGCAGATTTGTATAAAATTCTCATTATTTGCATTATAATCCTATTCGCGAATAATCAAAGTTCCAAGGGTCGGTTTTTCTTCCGGGAGCGATTTGGCTGTGCCCGAGAACATAGTCTATTTTATACTTCTTTTTTAAATAAGCAATCAATTCCGAAAGCGCTTGATATTGATCATCGGTATATTTATCTTTTTCGGTATTCATCAACTCAATGCCTAAGGAAAATTCGTTTATGCTTCTTCTTCCGTCCGGCATTTGGCTGACTCCGGCATGGTAAGCAATATTTTTATCGGCCACCAGCTGATAAATCTCCCCTTCTCTATTAATGACATAATGTGGCGAAACTTTATAAAGCTTATATTCCTTAAGTAAACCCTCCAAGTCATAAGGATCACTGCCCAAAGCGTCGTAAGAAGAGTGAATTATTACAGTATCAATATTTCTTTCCGATGAAGTTTCATATCCCCAGGAAACCAAATTTTTAATTATTTTTATTTTCGGCTCGCTTTTTTCAACGCTTTCTTTTTCGGCCTTTTTGTTTTCTGGAACGGTGTTGTTATTTTCAATATTTTCCGTGTCTTTGTTTTGTTCAATAATATTCCCGGCGACTAAGTCAGTGTTGGCATCTTTATTTTTTAAATCGGCGCCGACATTTTCATAACTGCCGGTATTTTCAATTATAACTTTACTTTTACCTTTGGAGATAATAAAAAAACCTACTGCAATTAATCCTGATAAGATTAAAAATAAAAAGAATTTTATTAGAAATTTTTTGGACATTTAAGTTATATTTTCAGTATTTTTTTATTCTTGTTTATTTTTCTCTCTATTGTGAATTACAAAATATAATAAATGTGTCATTCTGACCCGCCTTGGGCGGGGAAGAATCTTGAACAAATAGCACCGATGTCTTAAATAACGGGATTGCCTGCTTGCCGGGGCCTGTCCGCCGAAGAGGCAGGCGAGGCAGGCTTTGTCGTTCCGTTTCACTCCTTTCGCCAAAGGCGGACAAGCGCAATGACGATAGAATTAGTCATTTCGTAATTCAAGGTATCTATTTATTTGAGGGAGACTTGCCTACCGGAAAAACAGAGATTAAGAGAGATTGTATAAGTTTATTATTTTTAAAGAGTAACTAGCTTTTTTATTTTTTTCTTTAAAGGTTCTTTTTAATTGGGATAATTTTACCACAATAACTGCCTTTTGCACTCCTCCGTCTTGAGTATCGGCACACTTCACCTCCCAGTTATGTAACGAAGTAATTAGAGAGGAGAGAAAAAAAATTTAATTTCAATTTTCGCGATTCAAAAATATCGTCTGCGTTGGATAAGCGAATTCTATTTTTTCTTCGCTGAATTTTTCATAGATGCCCAAATTAACTTCCTGCTGAACATCCATATATTTTTCATATTCTGAAGAGTCAACAAAATAGATGATTTCATAATTCAGACTGGAATCATCATACCGGCTAAAATGCGCCCGATCAAATTCCGCCGAATCTATTTTTCCAATAATATCTTTAATCAAAGCCGGTATCTTTTTTAATTTTTCTGCGTCCGTTCCATAAACCACGCCTAAATTAAGAACTACCCTCCGTCGCTCCATCCTTTTAAAATTTTGAATGCGCGAGTCAGTTAAGTCTTTATTGGCGATTACCAGTTCTTCACCCTGAAGGGTTTTAAGGCGAGTCGTTTTTATACCGATTTTTTGAACAACACCGCTTTCTTTTCCCGATACAATAAAATCGCCCACTCCAAAAGGTTTGTCGATAAAAATGGAAAAAGAAGCAAAAGCATCACCTAAAATATTCTGCACGGCCAAGGCAACCGCAATTCCTCCAATGCCCAAACCAGCCACTACAGAAGTGACATTTACTCCTAGATTAGACAGGATGAGTAAAACGCCTATTACCCATAAGGATATTTTGAATATTTTGCCAATCAGACTAATGGTTTCATTTTCTTTTTCTTCTCCATCTTCGCCGGATCTCTTGATGATTATTTTTTTAACCGTGTAATCAATGGCTCCTTGTAAAATCAAAATGGCTTGATAGGTTATTACTATTATAAAAATGGCATTGATTATATTTTCAACAATGCCTGCCAGGGTTAGAAATTTCAATGAAATATACAGTGAAATAAAAAAATAAAACGGGGGCTTAATATCTTTAACCAGAGTGATTAAAAAATCGTCAATATCGGTTGTCGTTTTCCGGGATATTTTAAGAAGTTTTTTAAGAATAATCACTTGAAAAATTTTGAAAGAAACGGTCAAAGCAAACAATATAATTAAAGCTTTAAAATAGCTTTCTCCGCTATTCCCCCATAATTCAAATGAGATTAATTTTTGGTAATCCATAAATTTGAATAAATTAAACGAGTTAGATGGTTAATCATTTTTTTCTCCCATTTTGCGAAGAAGAGATATCCGTTAAGCATAAGAGAGAGTTTAAAATTTTACAAGATAACAATTTTTCTAAAATAAATATCTACATCGCTGATCCATTTCCTGGCCGCTGCTTCGCCACCGGTAGCGGCGCAGGATGATCCGCATTTCCAAACAACCATTTTGGAAGGTGTATCCATTTTTTTGCCGACTAATTCGTCTATTCTTCCTCCAACAATTTCAACGCTTTCTTGCGGAGAAGTAAAACATCCGTATCCCATAGCCAAACCGCGACTTCCCGCTCCTTTGTATCCCCAGTAATTATAACATGTTTTCCCATTTTTGGAAGGTGAGCGTTTTCCCCAATTACTTTCTTTTTTGGCGATTCCGATAATAAGCGCAGCTGTTTCACGCTTATATTTGGCGATATAAGGCACCATTTCTTCTATGGGATAGTCGCTTACCATGGCATAAAGTCCTTCTTCAACTTTCTTTAATTCCAATGGCTTGTTTTCAATGTTTTTTAAACAAAGATTATTGTTTAAGGTTAGTTCTCCGGAAAATCGGATTTTTGGATTATTTTCCCTTTCGGCGCTCTTACAAAAAAAGCCTGAAGCATATTTTTCCAGCAATATTTTATCTTCACCGCTTTTTTGGGACTTGGCTTTAATTCCAAAATCGCAATTTTGAATGTAAAAAAAACAGCCTGTTAAAAGTACCAGGATGAATATGACTATAACAGAGTTATTTTTTAGCTTTAAATATTTTTTGGCTTTTTCAATCCTCCTGCCAAAAAGATCCAAAGGATCTTTACGCATAAACCGTTTTGCTTTTTACTCTTTTACCTTAAATTTCAAAACCGTTTTAGCATAGCAAAACGCCACTTTTTGTCAATAGCTTAAAAAATGGCTTATTTAAGCCAAATAATTTTTTAAATATTACCGATTATATTTTTTAAAAAAATAAAAAAACCGACTAAGTTGTTCCGGTTTTTATAAAATATAGATTAAAATCTATATTTTAATCTATATTAAAATTTACTTATTTAATTTTTCAAAATAAATGCTTACATCGCTGATCCATTTTCGGGCCGCTGCTTGTCCGCCGGTGGCAGCACAGGACGATCCGCATTTCCAAACAACCATTTTTGAAGGTGTATCCAGATTTCTATCATTAATCAGCCAACTGATTCTTTTAGCCACTGCGTCCACTGCGTCTTTACGGCTGTTAAAGCAAGTATGTCCGCCACTTCCCATTAATCTCCTCTGTCCTCTATATCCCCAATAATTATAACAATCTTGACCGTTAAGCACCGGCACTCTTTTACCCCAATTACTTTCTTTTTTGGCGATTCCAATCAGAAAAGCGACAACGGTTTTATCTTTTTCCATTATGTAAGGAATCATTTTTTCTATAGGATACCCTTTGACCATTTTTTTGACCTTCTTTTCCAATTCCTTTTTTTCCAGTTTTTCCAAATTTTCTATAATCTCTTCTGAATCTTCCTTCGTTTCCTCCTCTCCTAAAACTTGAGGCTCCGGTAAGTCGGAGTAAATCACTTTTTTTCCGCTGGCGCTATTATTATAAACGCCTTCAGCTGAAACTTCCTGACCGAGATACCGATAAATCATTGACATGGAAAACATTCCCAGTAAGATTGCGCCGACAATAGAAGCGTTCCAGAGCTTGGGTGGAGAAAAACAGGCGGCTAAGCTACCTGTTTTTTCATTCAGGCTTTCAGAAATTCTATCGCATCTTTTTAGAAATTGTTTAAACAGAAAACTTTCCTGATTGGGGCGGTCAATGACATAATTTTTAACTATTCTCGCGCTTAGGCTATCCCATTTTTTAATTTCTCTATTTAATTTAAATCCGTTTTTTATTAAATTATATTCGCGAGGGGTAATATATAATTTTGAATCTTCGGTAAAAAAAAGCTTCATTCTCCTTCCTTTAGAAAATAAAGTTGAGCTTGCGCTAAGTTGATTTTTTTTAATGATGGCTAACTTTTTTTTAAAATTGCTCTTTTTCTCTCTTTCGCTTTTTATTGAATCAACAGCGCTGTCTAAAAAAAATATGGCTTGTTTGTTTTTGATCATTGATTTGAATATAGCATATTTTTATTCTTTTTTCAAAATTACATATCTCTGTAATTTTATTTATGTTTTTTCATTCGCAATCATTATCTATTCGCTTCTTGTTTTGTCTCCATTCGTGAATCGGCTACTGCCAGTTTGACATCATTATACCAAGATCTCTCGTATTCACGGTTCCGTCATTATTCACATCCGAAGTTAAGTCCGGTTCTGATTTAAGCCAATCAGAGATTAATTGAATAAAATGGGTTAAGTTATAGGTTATGGAAGGAGAAGCTAGACTGAAAGAAATTGTAAAGTTATCATCGGTATTTTGGTTTCCTGATTCATCTTCACATTTAATATAGTAAGTGTAAGAGTGACCGTCGGATAAATTGTTGATTAATTCAGAATGAGAAGTAGAGTTAGTATTAGAAAAAGTATTTTCCATTGAATTATAATCTGTTCCAATATTGGTTGAATATTTGCAAGTAGCTGTTTCATTGGTAGTTAATGAGATATTGGTT
>JAGYNK010000095.1 GCA_018400055.1 Candidatus Moraniibacteriota bacterium | reverse complement strand
GCAAAACCTGGTGGATAATGCGGTTAAATACACCCCGGAATACGGAACGGTTAAAATTTTGATCAGAAACCACCATGAAGATGATTTCATTCAGATATCAGTTGAAGACAACGGCGTTGGTATTCCCGAGGAAGATAAGCCCAAGCTTTTCACTAAATTTTTCCGAGCTACAAACGTAATGAGAATGCAAACCGAAGGAAGCGGCCTGGGATTATTTATAGCCAAAAACATCGTGGAAAAACACGGCGGTGAAATCTCCGCCGAAAGTGAAGAAGGCAAGGGAACAAAAATAATCTTCACTCTTCCTCTTAAAAAATTTGAAGTTAAAAAAAACGAAAACGCAGAAGGAAAAGGAGTGGCTAAAAGTGAAATTTAAAAATAATTCAAATATCAAAAATAAATGGAGGTGCAAATTTTTTCTTACATACATCTGGCTAGTTCGATAATATTCTTGTTTTTTATCGGCTTCATTTTGTGCCGAGACCCTAAAAACGCGCTAAACAGGATAGCCGCCCTTTTCTTGTTGTGTTTTTTCATCTGGAGCATCGGCATGATGCTGGTAAATAACCCCGAAATTTCCAGAGAAAACGCCATCTTGGCTAATAAATTTTATTCCGTGGGGTGGATTTCTTTTGCTCCCATTTTTTCATGGTTCGTGCTTGTTTTAATAAACGAAAAACGCGTCCTTAAAAATAAGTTTTTTTATTTGATTCTTTTCGGTCTGCCGATTTTATTTATCTATCAACAATCTCAAAATAACTTAATAAATGATTTTGTCAGAACGTACTACGGCTGGTCCCATGTTTGGTCAGATTCTATATGGAAATATCTTTTCTATGCATATTATTCAATATTCACCCTTCTTCCAATCGGACTTCTTTTAAATTTCTATCATAAATCCACCACTGTTGAAAAGCGACGTCAGATAAGAATTATTATTATCAGCTCAATTGCTCCATTGATTTTGGGATCAGCTACCAATGTGCTTTTGCAAGAGATTGGTTTTCATAAAATACCGTCTTTGGCTGATGTTATTGCCCTTACTTGGTCGGGAGGTATTATTTACGCCATGGTCAAATACAAATTCCTTAGCATTACCCCCGCCACAGCCGCGGAAAATATCATTTCAACCATGTCGGATGCTCTGATTTTGATTGATCTTCAAGGAAAGATTATGACTGTTAATCAAGCGGCGCTAAAACTATCGGGTTATTCAAAAAAAGAGCTTGAGAACATGGACTTTGGCAAATTATTTATGGAAGATGACTTTAAACAAATGGTTACTAACAAAGCTATTCACGGAGAAACTCTAAATAACTACAATCTCCTGCTAATAACTAAAGAAAAGAAAAATATTCCGGTAATTTTTTCCAATTCACTGCTTAAGGACAAGGACAAAAATATCACAGGAATAGTCTGTATTGCCAAGGACATAACCAAACTAAAAGAAACTGAAAAACAACTCGAGAAAAGAGCGTGGGAGCTGGAATCAAAGATAAAAGAGTTGGAAAAAATTCAGAAATTGACTGTTAATCGAGAAACAAAAATGATAGAATTAAAAAAAGAAAATAAAGATCTCTATAAAGAAATAGCCAACTTAAAAGAAGAGTTGGTGAAGAGAACTCAGGAAAAAAATAGGGAAAATAATTAATAGAAAAAAATGATAGACAAAAAAAGCCACCCCCAGACTTTTATCTGTGTTCATCTATCTCCATCTGTGTTTATCT
>JAGYNK010000094.1 GCA_018400055.1 Candidatus Moraniibacteriota bacterium | reverse complement strand
CCAAGCATATTCACTATTCCCTCCCTTATGTTTTCTGGTTATGGTAACGGTATCAATAATAGATCCGTCATTTTGAATTTCAGTTTCATGCTCAATATTTTCATCTATTATGCCGTCGGTTTTATATCCGTTTATATTAGTATGAACAATGTTTAGGTAATCACCGGAAGAAGGCAGGATTTTTCCCGACCAATTTAGATCGGAAATTATTTTTTGGAGATCGTCGTTTCTGGAATACAGCAATATATGCTTTTCTTCCAGCGCTTGGCTTAAAACATCCAATGTTTTGGAAACAGTCTTCAAATCTTTGGAACTAAAAAGTTTGTCCAAAACAATAGGGGCTAAATCAGCCAATATTTTCTTTGGCCGATTTTCTTCCTCGTCATAATCAACTTCAACTTTATATTGGGTTTTTTCAATAAAATTATTGGAATCCAGAATCACATCGTAATCTTCCATAGAAATGGGACCGGTAATTTCCAGCAATTTTTGCATAACTGTCGGCGTAAAAGTAATCACACCATCGGCGGTAGGCCCCCCCGTTTTTTCATAAAAAAAGATGGCTTTTTCCGCCGAAAGCGGAAAATCAGGAAACCAATTGCTGTCATGCAAACTCCACGCGGCGCTTATTTTTTGAATCGGCTTGGGCGGAACAACTTTATCCTTTAATTGACCGTCCGGATTAAAAATTCCGTCAATGAAAAATTTCTTGATGTGCCCATTGGAAATATCCAACAATCCGTAAGTTCCGATAAATCCGCCCGTGGCTCTCATTTCTTGATTATTTTGAAAAAGAAACAGATATTTCCTGGGACCATTCCCTCCCAATAAATCGGTTAAAATATGGCCGTTGCTTGAAAAGTTTTCAATGGCTGACAGTATCAGCGGAAGCTTTTCTTTAAGTTCAATAAAATCGTTCCGATTTTCTTCCGGAAGGTCATTAAGCTTAATCGCGGAAATATACTCATCCGCTTTCTTTAACTCCTCTCCGGCCAAATTGAAATTTCTTTCAATTCCATTAAAAATCTCAAGTAAAGATTTTTCTTCTATGTCTTGATTATTATTTAAACTGCTTAATGAATAGGCAATCTGAGCTGAATCATTAATATATTTTCCCGCCAAAGAAACACTCTTTCCGCACTCAATCATATTTTTTCCGGAAGAAAGCTTTGAAAGATAAGGAAAAAATTTAGCGCCTCCAATTAAAACGCTCCCCATCTCATTAAGATATTCCGAGGCTAAAGAAAAATTTTCATAAGCTTGAGAAAATTTAACGGAAGATGCCGTAAAGTCTTGATCTTTAACGCTGCCAACCGCCGAAGAAAATTCTTCATAGGCGGTCTGACTTATACCCAGAACCTGACTTTCAATTCTGAGACCTTTTGACAAAAAAGAAATTCCGCTGACGGCTAAAAATAAAAACAGGCCTATTCCTCCAAAAAGCAAAGGCATTTTACTAAAATCAAGAGAAACAAAAAACGCTTTCTTGAAAAATTTGAAAAAATTCAGGAAATTAATCCCCCCCCTTTTTTTACTTCTTGTTTTATTTTCCACCGGACTTTTGGGAAAATAATCGCTTTCTATACAGTAATCAAAGGGAATATTTTCAAATTCGTATGTTTTTCCCAAATAAGAAAATCCGGGCGGGCGCGGGGGAACTATATTTTTAATTTCCGGAAAATCGTCTTTAAATATTTGATTGTCCGCTTTCTCTTCTGTCTTTTTTTCTGCCTTAGGCTTTGCCGGCTGATTTTTAAAATAAAAAACACTGGCTGATTTTTCTACGCTTTCTATTTTTTTCCAATCCAAGCTTCCGCTTTCATCTACATGTCGGATATCAAACATTTGTCGGATAATTCTTTTTTTATTTATTTTTTTCATTTTTAGGCCTTAAGTTTTTTGCAAGCCATCTAACTTCTTGCGTTATTTTTTGTCTGTCTTGTCAAAAAGCTTGCGATTGAAATTGAAGTGAAAAACGCGTTTCCAAGAAATCAAGAGCCTTATTTCTTTTTCTCTAAAATCTTTAAAATTTTCTCCAGTTTATTCCTTTCTATACTGCTAAGATGCTTTTGAATAGCGGCTATGCCCCTTTCCGATTTCCGGTCTGTTGCCAAATCCGCTTCCGTTTTTCTTCTGTCTCGGGCCGCTGTGCGATTCTGACTCATCATAATTATCGGAGCGGCGTAGGCCGCTTGAAAGCTGAGCGCCAAATTAAGCAAGATAAACGGATAAGGATCCCAATGAAAAAACCAAGCCGTTAAATTTAAAAATATCCAAATGACCAAAAGAATGCTTTGGACAATTATGAATTTCCAGCTTCCCATCCCGGCTGTAATTTTATCCGCCGCTCTTTCCCCAAAATTTGATCTGCCGTTATATATTCTTGTTTCGTTTTTGTTTTTGGAATGGTTGTCGTTCTCTTTTTTATTTTTTTTGCTATCTAACATATTTTTATCGGCTTATTATATTTTTTATTATTTTTATTTTTCCCGGCATCCAAGGCTGAAGAACTTCCGGAATTTTTATACTTCCGTCCGCCTGCTGGTAATTTTCCATAATGGCAATTAAAATTCTTCCCATAGCTATAGCCGTAGCGTCATTCATATGGACCAATGCTATTTTTTCACTATCTCTTTTTACTCTTGTGTTTAAGCGACGCGCTTGAAAATCCGTCATATAGTCGGAAGTATGCGTTTCGCGATATTTATTTTGACTGGGGATCCAGCATTCAATGTCAATCTGACGAAAATCCGGCTTACCCATATCGCCTGAGCAAATAGACACCACCTGATAAGGAATTTTCAATTGACTGACAATGTATTCTTGGATGGCCACGATAAAATCTTGCTCTCTTAAACCATTTTCCGGAAGCGTAAAAGACTCCATCTCCATTTTATCAAATTGATGGCAACGTAAAATTCCCCGAGTATCTTTTCCGTAAGATCCGGCTTCACGGCGAAAAGCGGTTGAATAACCGATATATCTTAGAGGCAATTCTTTTTCTTTTAAAACCTGATCCATATGTATCGGACCCAAAGCGTGTTCCGCGCTTCCCGCTAGCAAAAGCTCATCCTCTTTCAGATAATATTTATCTTCAATCGGACTAAAACGATCCATCTTTTTCATCACTTCCGATTTTATCATTGCCGGAGGTACTACCGGAATAAAAACCTTGCTGGACGGATTGTCTGTTTTTTTTGCCAATTGAGAGATAATCTTTTCGTTGGTTAATGTTTTTAAAATAAACTGCGCCAACGCAAACTGAAGCATAACCGCCTCCCCCTTAATATAGTTAAATCGCGCACCGGAAATCCTCGCCGCCGTTTTTGTGTCAATAATATCCAAAGTTTCTCCCAATTCCATATGATCTTTGGGCTTAAAACTGAATTTAGGCGGCTCGCCGCTTTTTCTTATTACCTTATTTTCTTTTTCATCCTTGCCAATCGGCGTATCTTTGGAAATTACATTGGGAATTTTATCCGCCAAATCTTCATATTCTTCCTTGATTTTATTATACTGCGGCTCATTATCATCCAATTCGGCTTTAATCTCTTTCCCTTTTTCAATAATTTTTACTTTTTCATCTTCGCTTTTGGATTCTTTAATTAAATTATTCAGATTATTTTTAAGCGAATTCAATTTTTCAATTTCTTGAAGTAACTCCGCCCTTTTTTTGTCTAATTTTAAAAAATAATCCAAATCTAAACCGACTTTTTTATGCTTAATGGCTTCTGCCACTTCTTCTTTATTTTCTCTGATAAATTTAATATCCAGCATAAAATTTATAAAATTAAAATTTACTAAGCCGCTATTTCAGTTTCTTTTCCAACCTCTTCTTCCATTTTTGAAAAAGCCAAATATCCGGGAACGACCAAATTAACCATCGGAATAATCATAAGTATTCCCAGCCATTCCGGCTTTCTAACCGCCTTAGCTATTTCCATCCAAACAATAATTGAAATTACAATATTGACTATGGGAATAAGCATTAAAATAAACCACCACAGCGGTTTTCGAGCGATTTGAAGCATTAAAAAAACATTAAGAATCGGTATCCATGCCAGCCACGCGTTGGCGGTGCCGGTTTTTTTGGCAATTTTCATTAAGCACACGGCCACATAAACATAAACTGCCAAAATTAATACCAGCCACACGATAAAAAAACCCAGCATTACCCAGATAAACCCTCCGGGAACTTCCGGTGAAACTGGCGGATATTCATACCCGCTTGGATAATTAAAATTGTTCGGTCCCATATTTTTTTATTTAAATTAATTAATACATTAAAACTACTAGCATTATTTATAGTTTTTGCCAATTATCTTTACTTGTCATTCCAGAATTTTTTCTGAAACGCTTGCCTGCCTCCCTACGGGAGATAAACCGGAGAGGCAGGCTAGATTCCGGATATTTTTGGAATTTACCCCGATGAACATCGGGGCTATCG
>JAGYNK010000093.1 GCA_018400055.1 Candidatus Moraniibacteriota bacterium | reverse complement strand
AATATAGATTTAAATCTATATTTAAATCTATATTTTATTCCGGAGGATTTACCAGCTTCCGCCGCCTCCGCCGCCGAAACCGCCGCCGCTTCCCCCGCCGGAAAATCCCGAGCCGCCGCCAGAAGCGGAAGACGGTTTGGAGGCTAAAGTTGTATTGGCGGAAGAAGAGAAATTGTTAAGGCTGTGCGTTAAGGCCAGAGCGTTAAACCCGCCCGCGTTTGGATCATGATACCAATCGGGCGGTTTATTATAAATGCCTTCAAATTGCTTGGCCCATTCTTTTTCCACTCCCAGCGCCATAGCGTAAGGCAAAAGACTCTCAAACTGTCGCGGATTTTTTTCCGGCGCGTTATGGAATTCAATTCTGTCTTTTTCAGCCACGGATAAATATTTCTTGAGACCTAAAATATGCTCTTTGGCTAAAGTTCCTTTTTTGGTTTTAGCCGGCATAAATATTCCGAAAATAATTATCAGCAGTCCTGAAATAATAAAGCTAGCCATTCCCAAACCTCCGGAAATTCCGATAATAAAAAAGCCCATTGAAATTACAATTATGCCAATAATTATATACATATTGCGAGTCTTTTTGGGATTTTTATTGAAATATCCTTTATGAAGAACGGTTTTATAAAGCTCTTTTTTTATTTTTTCCAAATCTTTATAAAAAGAGTTGGTCAAGTCGGATAATTTTACAACTTTTTTATCTTTTTCACCTCTAGCCTGTTCTTCCCCACCATATGCGTTAACAGTAAATTCCAAAACAGCAGTTACCGCCTTGGAAGTAAAACTCTCTGTGTCTGACTTTTTAATTTTTTTCAATATCTTTTTAATATCTTTGAAAGCTTTCTTTAAGTTCTCCTTTTTAAATAAACTTTCTAACAATATTTTTTCATACTCGTTTTCCAAATCGTCTTCCTCTTTTAATTTTTCCAATAAATAATCTGTTGATTTGAAAAATAATTTATCTTTTTCCAGGCGGGTAATTTTTAAATAGCCTTTTACCGCCAAGTTTATAATATCCGCGGTTATATCTTTATTTTGAACTTTTTCATCTATGATTGTTCCTATTTCCGCCGGAGTAAGATTGTCCGGCGCTTCAAACTGAGCAATGACGGTTCCACGTCCTTCAGGATCACGTCCGCGCGTATACCAAAGATAAAATAAAATGATAAAAACTATGAGCGGTAAAAATAAAATCCAATTGTCTTTAAGCGTTTCTAGAAATAATTCCGTTCGTCCGGGTTTATTTACTAAATTTTTAGGAAAACCGATGACAACCGTCATTCCTTCGCCGGCGGATAATTTGCTTTGGCTGAAATTAATGTTGTCGCCGTTAATAATTCCCTCTCCCCCGGAACAACTAGCAGAACTGCCGTAGCTTCCGGCAAAGCATTTCAGTTGCAAATCAGCGGCGTTTACCGTTTCGGGCAGAATAATCAACGCGGACGATTTTTCAATGCTTACCGGCCATTCGTTTCCGGTAATATTCCAATAAAGCTCGTCGTAATTTTCAAAATAATTTACAGCTCGCTTGATTTTGTAATTTATAATGTAAGTTTTCTCGCCGGTAACAGATTTATTGCTGTCCCCTATTTTTATTTCAATATTGTTTCCCGGAAAAGATTTTTGGAAATTATAGGATGCGCCTTTTTCGTCGGCAACTCTTATATCGCTTAGACGCAAATTATAATTTCCGCCTCGGGCTTTGTATTTTATGGGAATAGTCCTAAAGATTCCGTGTTTTTGCAATTCTCCGAAGTCATATTCAATTTTTTCGCTTACATTAAGACTGGCGTCCTGATTGACTTTTATAACAACATCAAAGCTGTTTATTTTTTCCGCCGCTGAAACGCAAGCGGGTAAAAAAATCACCACGCTGAATATGATTGAAAATAAAAAAATAATTTTCTTCATATTGTAATTATAACATTATTTAAATAAAAACAAATTTTCCTATGCCCGCGTTCGGGTAAATAAAAAAGCAAGAAGCGAACAACTAAGATGTAAAAAATCATTTTACCCACGGTCGTGAGTAAAATGATGGAGATTTTTTGTTAAGAAATCTTTCAAGAATTTTTTTATTGGATACATGACAATGAATTTGTTAAAATTATTCCGTTCAAATAAATTATCGGCGAGGAAATGTTTCATTTCATTCCAGTAAAGCCGGCTAGAGTTATTTAAGCTGAATTGAAAAAATACAGGGTTGCCCATTCCAAAAAGTTACTGTATAATTTTAGTTAGATTCGGAAAGGTTTAGCCAAACCGAAAAACAAAACTAAAAACAAAATGGCAAAAAAAGAAACTAAAAAGAAAACGGAAAAAGAAACCAATCAGGAAGATCAAGAGAAAAAAATACAGTCTTTGCGCGAAATGATTTCCAACGCGGAAAAAACTATTCAAGGCGCCAAGGCTATGCTTTTGCAGTTGGAAGGAAAAAAGAAAAGCGGAAGAAAAAAGAAAATTAATTCAGATGAAGACGGGAAGGTTATTCAAGGAACTTTTGACGGGCAAATAATGATAGGTGAAGATGGAAAGCAATATCCGGTTCCGGCCAATTATGCTTCCAAATCAAAATTGGTTGAAGGCGATATGCTAAAATTAACTATTCTTGATGACGGTTCTTTTATTTACAAACAAATAGGTCCCGTAGAAAGAAGACATGCTATTGGTATAGCTAATCAGGATGAGGATGGTAATTATTGCATAGTAGCCGAAGGAAAACCTTACCAAGTTCTCTTGGCTTCCATAACTTATTTTAAAGTTGAACCGGGAGACGAAGTTTCCATTGTTACTTCGCGGGATATTGAAAGCTCATGGGCAGCCATTGAAAATGTTTTGCAAAAATCGGGAGAAGAAAATAACAAAACAAAAAGCCGTAAGAATATTACTGAATTAAAAGAAGAGAATAAAGAGGATACGATGTCCGTTATTGACGAATGGGCGCCTGACATTGAAAGCATTGAAAAAGAAATTAAAGCCGATCGGGTTTAATTAAATAAAGAATAAAAAAATAAAAAACATTACTTATGGAAAAGGTTGAAATTAAGAAAACTATCGGCCAGTTTTTTAAATTTGGTTTAATCGGAGTGATGAATACGGGTGTTGACTTGGCAGTTTTAAATACGGAAACTTTAATTACGGGAGCCAAGGAAGGCTTTCCTTATGCTATTCAAAAGGGACTTTCTTTTTTAGTGGCTGTCACTTTCAGTTATTTTTTTAATAAGCATTGGACATTTCGTGATAATTCCAAAGAGGATGAAGGCAGAAA
>JAGYNK010000092.1 GCA_018400055.1 Candidatus Moraniibacteriota bacterium | reverse complement strand
ATCCAATTTTTCTTTTTCAACTGAATAAATTATCTTTATTCCAAATTTCTCTCCATCTCCAAAATAATCTCTAATTTGTTCCCATAGATGTCCTACGCATAGGACAACTTCTGAAATTTTATTTTTCCTACAAAGCGTTAACTGATGCTCTAAAAAAGGTTTTCCTTTTATTGAAACCATTGATTTTGGAATTTTTTTTGTGGTTGGATATAATCTTGTCGCTAAACCTCCTGCTAAAATAATGATTTGTTTCATTAAGTTTTTTTATGTTTTTTTAAAATTTTTATTACCAATTTTACAATTTATCTGTTAGCATTGTAGCATATGAGAAAAAATTGTGAAAGAGAAAAAGTTATGGTGGCGATGTCGGGAGGGCTGGATTCTTCTGTGGCGGCGGCCTTGCTTAAAAAACGGGGATATGATGTGGTCGGTATTTTTTTGCGTCTCTGGGAGAGTGAGGCTTATTTTGAAGCGGAGAAAAATGCCAAAAAAGTGGCTAAAATTTTAGGTGTCCCGTTGCATATTATTGATGCCAAAAAAGAATTCAAGAAAGAAATAGTGGATTATTTTTTGCGAGGGTGCGAGAAGGGCTATATGTTTAATCCTTGTGTTAAGTGCAATCCGGAAATAAAGTTTAAATTTCTTTTGGAGAAAATGAAAGAATTAAAATACGATTGGGTGGCGACAGGACACTATGCCCGCCGAAGGCGGGAAATCCAAAATTCTCCGCCCGAGGCGGATCAGCCTTTGGCTGAAAAATTACAAATTTCAAATAAGCTACAAGTTACAAGTTAC
Source organism: Candidatus Moraniibacteriota bacterium (assembly GCA_018400055.1). Taxonomy (GTDB): domain Bacteria; phylum Patescibacteriota; class Minisyncoccia; order Moranbacterales; family UBA9337; genus M55B143. The sequence goes on along the minus strand of JAGYNK010000092.1, from coordinate 2,373 downwards.
AAGCTACAAGCTACTTATAAATTATTTCAGGCTGAGGATAAAAATAAAGACCAGAGCTATTTTTTATACGGTTTGAAGAGGAAGCAGTTGGCAAAAATTATTTTTCCGCTAGGAGATTATAAAAAAACCGAAGTTTTAAAAATGGCTAAAAAATTCAAACTTCCCGAATTTAGAAAAGAAGATGATTCGCAAGGAGCTTGTTTTATCGCGGAAAAATATCCGGATAAATTCTTAAAAAGAAATTTAAAAATGAGAAAAGGAGAGATTGCAGACCAACAGGGGAATATTTTGGGCGAGCATCAGGGACTGCCGCTTTATATAATCGGGCAAAGGCGGATGATCAATATCGGAGGGACCGGACCGTATTATGTGATCAAGAGGGATTTTAAAAATAATTTATTGGTGGTGACGCGTAATGTAAAAGATCCCAAACTTTATGGCAAATCTGTAAAATTAAAAAAGGTCAATTGGATAATCCGGAAACCGAAGTTTCCATTCAAGGCCAAGGTTAAAATTCGCTACCAACATCCGGCAATTAGTGCTACAATAGTTCACAGTTCACAGTTCACAGTTTGCGGCTTTTATGAAGTTGTATTTAACAAGCCACAAAGGGCGGCGGCAATAGGACAATCAGCGGTTTTTTATTCGGATAAGGGAGAGTTGCTGGGCGGAGGAATTATGAAAGAGGCGCAAAAATGATTTGGTGATTAGTTTAATTCATATAATATTTTATTTTATATAATTTGTTAAAAATTAAGTTTAAAAAGTAATGAAAATCGCAATTTTTGGAACGGGGTATGTCGGATTGGTTACGGGCTCTTGCTTGGCGCAAACGGGAAATAATGTAACCTGTCTAGATATCAACAGAAAAAAAATAAATTTTACAAAAAGAGGTCGGTGTCCGATTTATGAGCCGGAGTTGGAGGAATTAATCAAAAAGAATTTAAAGGAAAAAAGATTAAGCTTTTCCACTGATCTGAAAAAAGGCATAAAAGAGAATCATATTTTAGTAATTGCAGTGGGTACTCCGTCCAAAGGAAACGGCGAGGCGGATTTAAGCGCCGTCTTTGAGGTGGCGAAACAAATCGGAAAAAATATGAATGATGAAAAAATTATTGTTCAAAAATCCACTGTGCCGGTTGGTACTGGCGACAAAGTGGAAAGAATAATCGGTGAAGAATTAAAAACGAGAAAAAAGGAAATTAATTTTAGCGTGGTTTCCAATCCCGAGTTTTTAAAAGAAGGAAGCGCGGTGGATGATTTTATGAAGCCGGACCGGATAATTATCGGAGTGGAAAATGAAAAAGCCAGAATAGCTTTGGAAAAAATATATTATCCTTTTATGCGAAAAGGTTATCGGGTTATTTTTATGAATAGAGCTAGCGCCGAACTTACGAAATATGCCGCTAACACTATGCTGGCCACCAGGATTTCTTTTATAAATAACTTGTCTCGCTTGGCGGAAAAAGTTGGCGCAGACGCAGCTATGATAAGAGAAGGAATAGGCAGTGATAGAAGAATCGGAAAAGATTTTTTGTATCCCAGCGTCGGTTATGGCGGTTCCTGTTTTCCTAAAGATGTTAAAGCTTTAATTTCAGTTCTGAGAAAAAATAAAGTGGACGTCGCTTTATTTGAAAGCGTGGAAAAAATTAATAAAGAGCAAAAAGATTGGTTTTTTGATAAAATAAGCAAGTATTTTAAAGGTAATTTAAAAGGTAAAAAAATAGCTGTTTGGGGATTGGCTTTTAAGGCGGAAACGGATGATGTGAGGGAGTCAGCCGCTCTTTATTTTGTGGATAAAATTTTAAATAGCGGTGGCATAGCTAACGTTTTTGACCCGGAAGCGCAAGAAAATTTTAAAAAAGCTATAGGCAGAAAAGCGAGAATTCTTTATGCTCAAGATGAATATAAAGCATTGGAAAGAGCGGACGCTCTAGTAGTGCTCACCGAGTGGTTTCAATTCAGAAATCCTGATTTTGATAAAATCAAATCTGCGCTTAAAGAACCGGTAATTTTTGACGGACGCAATTTGTATGATGTTGAATCGCTTGAAAAGATGGGCATTAAGTATTATTGTATAGGCAGGGGAAGAAAGAGATAGTGGAAGACGGAACGATTAAGGGGTTCAAGAGATGTTAGCAATAAGTAAGAGGGAATAATTGGTGGAGAATTATAAAAAACATAAGATGTATGCCATACTTTTATCAAAATCAAGGACAGGATTATAATGATGGGGAGGGGAATAGCGAGGAAGAAAAAAAGGATGAGGTTAAGGCCAGAAGGCACCGGATGCAATCCGAATTGTTAATAATGGAATCGGACTATAATAGGGAAGAAAGAAAGATAGAGGATTTTAAAATGGAGATAACTCAG
>JAGYNK010000091.1 GCA_018400055.1 Candidatus Moraniibacteriota bacterium | reverse complement strand
TTTGGGATTTGAAATATAACTAAAAACGGTATAATAAATTTATGGAACTCACATTATTTTTTGCAAAACTTTGGGGCGCATTTTTTATAGTTTTTGGGTCGCTCTCAATAATTACTGGCCAGTTGGGCAGAACAATAGAAATGACTGAGGATAAAGCATTTGTCATCTCAACCGGTTATGTTAGTTTTCTTATGGGTCTGGTGACTGTCATTTTACACAATGTTTGGATATGGGACTGGCCTATTGTGATTACTATTCTCGGTTGGTCCACGATGATAAAGGGAATTACAAAAATTGGTTTTCCAGACACCATTCACAATCAAGCGCAGAGATTCAGAAAGAATCAGTGGCTAAGTGCTGCCTTCTTGCTTATTTTAGGAGTATGGCTCTTGTGGATGGGTTTTTAATAATTTTTGTGCGGCGCGCCGGTTGGTTAAAAGAAGTCTTTATGAAAATAGAGGCATCTATAGATGCCTCTATAGATGCCTCTATTTTTAATTTTTCTTGATAAGATAAAATAAATTTCTCTAAAGCGTAGCTTCGGCGCGCTTTTTTAAAACTTGAATTCTTGTTCCAAGAGGAGTAAGCTGGGTTTAATATGAAAGAGTCTTTTAAGAAAACTTTAAACAGCCTTTACCAGTCTTTGCCGGCGGTTATCGGCGTTTTGCTTTTAATCGCTTTAACCACGACGATTATTCCCAAGGAATTTTATAGAGCCGTCTTTAGCGGGAATAATTTTTTAGATCCTTTAATCGGCGCTTTATTGGGAAGTATTTTGGCGGGCAATCCGATTACCAGCCACATTTTGGGCGGGGAATTTTTAACGCAGGGCGTGAGTCTGGTGGCAGTGACGGCTTTTTTATTAACTTGGATTACGGTGGGCGTAGTTCAGCTTCCGGCGGAATCTTTAATGCTGGGAAAAAAATTTACGGTGGTGAGAAACTTGATGAGTTTTTTTACGGCCATTGTGGTAGCGGTTCTGACAGTTATTACCATTTCTCTTTTCAGATAGGACTGTTTCAGCATATTCATGCGGTAAAGGCTTATTGAATTTTGGGTGCTTTTTTGACAGGGAGACTTTTTGTGTTAGGCTTAAATATTAGAAAAAGAAATAAAATACGAAAAGCAAAGAAAAAAGCTCTTTAAAAAGGAGGGAAAACATGAAAATCTTGTTTCTTTGACTATTTATAAATATCCCGCGAGTCTTTACGATTTGGCTTGCCTGGAAATTTATATGTTCTAACGAAAAAATTACCAAACAGCCCAAGTCTTTCGGAGACTGGGCTGTAAAAATATGAAAAAAATAGATTTACATATTCATTCTTATTATTCCGACGGAGAAGCTTCTCCCAAAGAAATAATAAATATCGCCCAAAGAGAAAACATAAAGCTGTTGTCTCTGACAGACCATAATTTTATTTTTAAAGACGAAGAAATCAAGAAATACGCGCTTGAGAAAGGAATGGTTTTTGTTGAAGGATTGGAAATTTCATCTTTGGATAGAAAAATTAATTCTTCTTTGCATATTCTTGGATATTCAAATAATTTTGACGCCGGCATAAATGATGATTTAAGGGAAACTGTTGATGGTTATAATTCAAGAGCGAAAGGGATTATAAATAAGCTGAATAAAGAATTTCCCGGAATAAATTTAGATTTTGATTTTTTAAAAAGCAAAAATAAAGAAATTTATGTTAGCAGAAATACGCTGATTATGGAACTGCTAAAATTTCTAAAAGATAAGATGAGTTTCAAAGAAGCTAAGAAGCGCGCTTTCGTTGAAGAAAATGACGATTGGATGCTAAGACCCGAAAGAGCTGTGGAGATAATAAAAAATAGAGGCGGGGTAGCCGTTTTAGCTCATTCGGGAAATTTGTTAGAGAAACTCGGAACGGAAAAGTATGAAAAGTTGGTAAAAAATTTATGCGCAAACGGATTAGGTGGATTAGAAGTTTATCATCCTAAACACACTAAAGAAAATATTGAAAACATAAAGCATCTGGCCAAGAAGCTGAATATTCTTATTACGGGAGGAAGCGATTGGCACGGATTTAATTTCAGTCCCAAGGTTAAACCGGGATGTTATTTGGGGGAGGAAAATTATGCTTGTTTTTTAGAAAGTTTAAATTCTTAAAATTTTTTTACGGCCATTGTGGTAGTGGTTCTGACAGTTATTACATTGGCGCTGATTTGAAATTTATAAAATTAACCCCCTCTTTAATTCTCCTCCTTGAAAAGGGGGAGAAGAAATAATCATATGTTAAATAAAATCTCGGAAAAATTAGGTGGCAAATGGATGTTTGTTGCGGGTGTGGTTTTGGCTTATTTAATAACGGCGATGATTGATTTTGATTTAGCCAGAAGATCATGGGAGACATTTGTTTTTCTCTTTAAAAAAATTATTCCCACTCTGGTTTTAGTTTTCGCGTTGATGTTCTTTTTTAATTTTTTTCTGGACGCTAAAAAAATAAGCCGGCTGGCGGGAAGAAGCGCCGGTTTAAAGGGTTGGATTATTGTTGTAATCGCGGGAGTCTTATCTTCCGGTCCGGTTTATATGTGGTATCCTCTGCTGGCTGATTTAAAAGAAAAGGGCATGAGCGACGGATCAATAGCCGCTTTTCTTTACAGTCGGGCGATTAAAATTCCTCAAATGCCGATGCTGGTGTATTATTTCGGATTGCCTTTCACCATAGTATTAACCGCCTATATGTTTTTATTTTCCATAATCAACGGAGTTTTGGTCGATAAGCTCCTAAAATTGCATATGTCATTCTCGGGCTTGACCCGGGGATCTAGATTCCCGCCTTCGCGGGAATGACAAGGGAGAAATTTATAATTAAATAATTTTAAAAAAATGAAAATAGCAATTGCCTCTCAAGGCGCGGAAGAAAACGCGGAGATTAATGAACAAGGAGCGCGCGCGCCATATTTTTTGATTTTTAACGAGAAAGGGGAATTATTGGAAGCGATGAAAAATCCTTTCGCTGTCGGAGGCGGTGGCGCCGGTTTTTCCGTGGCGAAAGCGATGGCGGATAAAGGTGTGGATGTTTTTGTCGCCGGCTCTATCGGAGGAAATATGACAAGCGCCTTGGAAGAAAGAAGCGTGAAATATTACGAAAAATCCGGAACAGCCAAACAGGTGGCGGGAGAAATCGCCGGGAATCAATAGGACTAATTAACTTGAATTACGAAGTTGCCTTTTTGTTATCCCGAACTTGCTTGCCTGACGGCCTGTCTGCCGAAGAGGCAGACGAGGCGGGTTTCGGGATCTCGCAGATTAAGAAAAAGATCCTGAAATAAATTCAGGATGAC
>JAGYNK010000090.1 GCA_018400055.1 Candidatus Moraniibacteriota bacterium | reverse complement strand
AATTGCGGAAGAAATGTGAAAAATATTTTTATTTTTTTTATTTAATTGAATTTGTTTACGTTTTTCTTGATATTTTCCCCGATGCTTGTTTGGATCATAAAAAAGCCATAAAAACCATTTTAAAATATGACGTAATTACGAACGTAATTACGTCGGACCTTGCATAGACATAAAATCTCAATCAATATCAAAATTTATCCCGTATTTATAATGGTGTGGAAAAAGTATGCGATTTCCTCTTAATTTTTTTTGAATAAATAATAACGGAAAATCTACTTTTACAAACGGTCGTATGAAGAAGTGGATTTTAAATACTTTCTCTTTAATTATGGAATCCTTCGCCATATTCGTAATAACCATCTTGTAAAAGTTCCTATGAATTTAATGCTTCATTATCTGACCGCTTAGCTTTTAATTCCTAAATGTGATAAAATTCAAACTGTAAGTTATAAAAATATGACAATAGAGAAAACATCTGAAAAAGAAAATAAAGAAATTTCTGATTTTTTAAAAAAACATTCCAAAAAGGATGAAAGGGTGGCGCTTACCGGTGGAGCCGCAGCGGCGGAAGCTTTACGCCAAATAAACCCCGATGTTATGCCGGTGTATCCCATTACTCCTCAAACTCCCATTGTGGAAGCCTTTGCCAAATTTCAAGCCAATAAAAAAGTCAGCACGGAAATTATTACCGTAGAATCTGAGCATAGCGCCATAAGCGCTTGCGTGGGATCTTCAGCTGCCGGAGCCAGAACCGTAACCGCTACCAGCTCTCAGGGTTTGGCCTTGATGAATGAAATTCTTTACATTGCCAGCGGTTTACGCTTACCGATTCTAATGCTTATTTCCGCTCGAGCTCTAAGCGCGCCGATTAACATTCACGGAGACCACAGTGATGTAATGGGAGCGCGAGATGCCGGTTGGATACAAATATTTTCGGAAAACGTTCAGGAGGTTTACGAGAATACGATTATCGGAATGAAGCTGGCCGAAAAAGCGGAATTGCCGGTCATGGCGATTATGGATGGCTTTATTATTTCCCATTGTGTGGAAGATTTGAAAGTATTGCCGGATAAAAAAGTAAAAGAATTTTTGGGAACCTATCAACCTGAAAAATATTTATTGGACATTGAAAACCCGGTTACTTTCGGACCGGTAGGATTGCCTAATTCTTACTTTGAATTCAAAATAGATCAGGAAAAAGCGACTTGGAAAGCCAAAGATTATTATAAAGAAATTGCCGCGGAATTTAAAAAAATATCCGGACATAGTCATGCATTATTTGAAGAGTATAAAATAAAAAATTCGGATCATATAATTGTCGCCGCCGGATCAACAGCGGGAACGGCCAAGGAAGCGGTGGATAAATTAAGAAATCAAGGTGAAAAGGTGGGCTTGTTGAAAATAAAATTATTCCGCCCGTTTCCTTATAAGGAAATAGCGGAAGCGCTTTCCGGTGCGAAAAACATTGCTGTTCTGGATCGTGCTATGTCTCCCGGATCCGTTGCTCCCTTATATTCGGAAATCGTTAATAGCGTTTTCGGTTGCAAATTGTCAGTTGCTAGTTATATATACGGTTTGGGCGGTCGGGACATTTTCGTTAAAGATATTGAAAATGTTTTTGAGGATCTGATTACAGGGAATGTTTCCAAAGAAGTTAAGTATTTGAGATAATCTTTGCTAATTAAAAATCAAGTACGAATATATCAATTGCAAATTCGTATGTTAGTAAAAAATTACTAATTAGTATGAATTACGAAATGTCATGGCGCTTGTCCGTCTCTGGCGGAAGGAATGGAGTGAAACGGAATGAAGAAGCCTGCCTCGTCTGTCTCTTCGGCGGACAGGCCGGCAAGCAGGCAATCAATCTCGTTATTTAAGACATCAGTGCTATTCGTTCGGGATTCTTCCCCGCCCAAGGCGGGTCAGAATG
>JAGYNK010000089.1 GCA_018400055.1 Candidatus Moraniibacteriota bacterium | reverse complement strand
TGGGGCGCGTTCCTCCGCGAGGGTTTTATAACTTTGGAATTTGAAATTTATTTTTCTTTCCCCTTTTCTTTTTTTGAAAAATAAATATGCGCGGGAACGAAAAATACGGGCTGGCGGGAGAAAATAAAAAACGGTGGCGAAAAGAAACTCCGCTCGGCCGGGGCTGCCGCCAATTGTTTTTGCCAAAAAATAACAGTTAAAGCTTGCTAAAAAGATAGCAAACGCTGTTTGGCAAACAATACCAATACATAAACCCTCGGAATGAGTAACGGCTATCCTGCCTTGAGCGGGATGAAAAAGCAAACCAAAGCCAATGTTATGAATGCGTTCATAACAAATATTAGAAAGTCGCTATCATAAATTCTTCCGACAATGTCCCGAACTGCAACTGGAACCGCGACAATCGGCAGGCTAACTTGAATAGGAACGACCCGAGGAATCAGAATGAGAACAATGGGGCGCGTTCCTCCGCGAGGAGTTATGTATTATTAAGCGATTTCAACCAACCACCGAGCATTCGACCGGCTTCAGCCAATTTATTTTGTGTTTGGAAAATTTTTGTTTCATTAACAAGATTGAGTTCCAAAAGCAATCTTAATTTCAAAGTTGAAATTTCTAAGTGGCTGCTAGCCTTGATGAGATAGACAGACTTTAAAGGTTTTGGCGCGTTTTTAGCCATAATAATTTCTTGAAGTAAAGACAAAATACTATTTTCAAGACTAGCTCCAAGGCAATAACGCCATCTTTTTTCCAGATGATTGTTGATATCAACAACTGATTTATAAATTTCATAAATTTTATTAACTATGGGAAGTTCTGACATAAATTTGAGTTTGTCCAATATTTGGCAAAGTTATTTCAAATTTAAAAAAGGTAAAAAACCAAGCCAAGAATTGGAAGAATTTAATTATTATTTGGAAGAAAATTTGTGCTCCTTACATCGCGACTTGAACAGTGGTGAATATAAGCATAGCCAATACAGAAAATTTGTAGTAACCGATAATAAGCGCCGGGAAATTTCTGTAGCTAGCATTAGAGACAGAGTGGTTCACCGGCTGATTTATGAATATCTTTGCGGAATTTTTGACAAAACTTTCATCTTTGACGCTTGGTCTTGCCGGAAAGATAAAGGCTTGATCGGTGCGATTGAAAGAGCGCAAAATTTTATATGCCAAAAACCGGGTAGTTTTATTTGGCGTTCAGATATTAAAAATTTTTTTGATTCGGTCAGCCAGCAAATTCTACTGAAAATAATTTCTCGAAAAATAATGAATCAAAGAATCCTAAATTTGCTACGGGAAATAATTACAAGTCATAAGGTATCGCAAAACGAGAGAGAATGTGCTTGTCGAAAGGGTATGCCAATTGGCAACTTGACTAGTCAGATATTTGCCAATATTTATCTGAATGAATTTGACAGATTTATTAAACACGGTCTTAAAGTTAAAAATTATCTGCGTTATGGCGATGATTTTATAATCGTAGCAGATAATATGGAACAATTGAAAGTTATAAGAAGCAATTCAATTAAATTTTTGCAAGAAGAACTTCGGCTTGAAATAAATAAGAAAAATGATATTATAATAAAAGCCAGCTGGGGACTAAAATTTTTAGGAGTATCCATTTTTCCTAAAGGGAGAAGGCTTAAAAAAAGAAATTTGACCAGAGTAAAAGAAAATTTAAATCTTAAGAATATTTCCAGTTATAGCGGTCTTATTAAAAAACATAGTAAGATTAAAAAAATAAAAGAATTTAACTGGATAATTTTGGATTATTATGATAAACAGCTTTGAGCAAAACTTAAGGAAAATTCTGCCGAAAAAAGAAAGCGGTCAGAATGTTTTAAGCGCGGAAGAAGAAGCGGCTATTGAAATGCGGGCGGAAGCGAGAATCAAAACTCAAAAATTGAAAATCCAAGCGCTGAATTTGGAAATTCCGCAAAGTTCAGAAATAAAAGAAGTTTACGAAAAAACTAAGCAGAGGGTTTCTCAAGAATCCAGTGGTGAGATAAAGATGGAAACAAGATCAGAAGAAGAGTTATTAGAAGAGGCAAATGAATTAGCCGACAAAGCCAATAAAAAAAGGAACTTGGCGCCTAATTTTTCAGCTTTTCTTTATGCGTTAGCGGCAAAAAACTATGAATTGGCGGAAAAAGATTTTGAAGATTTATTTAATAAAGCTAAAGAATGTCAAAAGGAAAGTGCGGAGTTGCCGCATAATGCACCTTCCAGTTTGTTGCCGGATGCCATACTTCTCGGAATTTCCACCAGACAAATCAAAAAAAATAAATTGCCAGATCAAGAAAAAATTGCCGAAGAAATCATAAATGACCCAAAAATTCTGGAAAATTATTCATTAGTATTATCAGAAGAAGAAAGAGCTGAATTCTTAATTTTAATTCCAGAGGAAAAAAGAAAAAAAGTTTCTCAGGTCATGGATGCTTCGGTTTCCAGATTTTTGCATAGAGCTACTATTGAGAAGAAAAGTTTTGAATCAGCGCAACGCGAGGCGGTACTCATAAGGGCTCAGGAAAATTTAGAAAATCTTTTAAACGAAAGAAATTCCAAAGATAAAATAATTGTCGGAATGATGGCCAATATTTTTAATAATCTTGGCGGTGATGCGCAGGGCATTTTAACTAGAATTGCATTGGAAGAATGTGAAAAACAAAGATATGATAAACCAGAATGGAAAGAAGACATGCTGCCTAGGATTCTCAAGGTTATTTTGGAAGAATTTGATGATCCGAGAGGCAATGATTTAGCCTTGAAATTAGCGGCTGACGAAAGAATACACCCACGCATGCGCGCATATTTGATGAAAAAATTAGTCGATAATGGGTACTTGGAAAAAGGATTGGAAGAATTATGGAACGAACGCAAAGCTAAGAATATTAAAGAAAGCGACGATCGAGAAAAAATAGATAAGCAATACAGGATAGAGGTATTTGGAAAGATTGTTAGCGAATTAGGAGTAATCCCAACAAGAAGCGTAGCTGAATTTATTATGGATGAAAATAATTGGGAAGAAGGATCGCAGATTCTAACTTTAGATAAACGTATTGATAAAATCAGGAAAAGCCAGAAAGAATTTGAAAAAATAAAAAACTATAAAAATCTTATTTCTAAACTCAAAGAATCAAAAAACACGGCCATGACATATTTTTTACTTAACGGAGGAAATGACAGGTTTGGAAGATATAATGATTACACTTTTGAAAAATTTTGGGATATTCTTGATTTAATTGACAATTTTAATATTCATCAAAAACCATTAAAACAGCTATCTGAATCTTTAGAAGAGACAGGATATTCAGAAAATAGCGCCAGTAAATTTATTAATCACTTATTAAATGGAGAATTTCCTTTGGATAATATTAGCCAATCATATCAAGAGTGCACTTTGGACGTTAGTCAAAACGAACGTTTAATTTCAGCTAACCATGATCTTTCGGTTGTTTTAGGAAAAAAGCAGCTGGGAGTAATTTTAAAATCTCCAATGTATAGAGATTTTTTAACAAAAGAAAATTCCAATCTTTCGTTTGAATTTCTGGAGAAAATAAATGAGGCCAAGTCTTTTATGGAGCGAGAACATGTGATTGAAAAAATTGAAGATTCTTTTCCCGATTTACGTGATAATTCAATAAAAAAAATGCTTGAGTCGTGGAGCCAGCTTAATGATAAAATGTTTCTAGAGCTCTCATTGGAAACTGTTTTTGGGTATGATTTAGCTCCGATAAAAGGAGAGGATTTGCTACCGCTGCTGGATACAAGAAGAATTGATTTAAAACGAATTAAAAAGGAAACTATTGTTGCTTTAAAGGGTGAAAATATTGAATTGAAAACAATCCAATCAACTATCTACAAAAAGAAAAAAGCTTTAAACAATTTATTGCAAGGTGTTGAGCACCAAGAAGATCAAAAAAAACAAGATAAGCTAAACAACAACATTAAAAAATTGAAAAACGAAATCCTGTCTCTAGAAAATAAACTAGATAAAATATCAAGGCGATACGTTAATGAAAGATATAAAAATTTAAGCGAAGAAGAAAAAAATAATCAAATAGATCAAGCGTCCAAAGAGATTATTGCTTTAACAGAAAAAGATTCAAGCGCAATTTTTACTTATATTATTATGCAAACTCTTGAACGAGAAAAATTAACAGAGGATGACATAGGCTTGATAAAAGAAATGGAGGATCACTTGAAAGGGCCTTTTCAGGCGTTAAAAGATTTTTCATACTTTAAAGAAAAATCAACCGAGACCAGGCAGGAGCGGATTTCTTTGCATTATCTAAATAAATCAGAACGTTTGATGACCATGGTTAGGTTTGCCGATTCTTTTACTTGTTGTTTTACAACCAGTTCCAATAATTATAACAATCCCAACTCATTCGCTTTCAACCAGCCCAATAAAATATGGGTGGCATCAATTAATGCTGATCCAATGTCTTTCGTGATTTCTATTGAACAATCCTCGCAAACAGCTGATCAAAACAAGGTTCATGAAAATATTGGCTTTATTTTTGGAAGCTATGCACTTGATGACAAGAGACAATTGGCTATTATGTTGAATGGTTTCTATTCGCCTTATAAAAAAGGAGAGGATGTGGAAATAATTCTCCAGCAAATTGAAAAAATTTTTAAAGGCAGTAATATTAAAACAATAGCTTTTGCTTCTCAGCACGGAGGCAGTTTAGCAGGAATTCCTAAGGGATACAAAAATTCTAGTATTGATATGATAAGATTACGCGCGCTAGATGGAGGCAATGGCATTCCGGAAGATACAATTTACGATGATTTAGGAACTGGTAAAGATTTAAATAAACCCCATAATTACGGCGGATATGTTTGGCACAAAAAACTTTAATTATTTTAAATTTACCCTATGTCTCACGAAATCCCCCAGCCGGAAAACAAAAACGAACAGCCATTCAA
>JAGYNK010000088.1 GCA_018400055.1 Candidatus Moraniibacteriota bacterium | reverse complement strand
CCCCTTTAAAAGGGGGAGAATTAAAGAGGGGGTTATTTTTAGAATTAATTTTGGCTCGCTTTATATTTACATCAGCAACACCTCTAATTAAAACCGCCGCCGGGAAATTTTTCTTTTCCGTAACAATATTCAAGCAGTGATACATCCCGTAAATCATATAAATATAAGCCCGACCAGCCTTGCCGTACATAATTTCCGTTCTCGGTGTTCGCCCCTTAGAAGCATGGCTGGCTAAATCATCCTCTCCGATATAAGCTTCTGTTTCCGTTATCCTTCCTTTTATTTTTTTCTTGCCTACTTGCCTGATTAAAAAACAGCCCAGCAAATTTTGAGCTACTTCTAAAGTATCTTTTTGATAAAATCTTCTGCCTAAAACCATAATAAAAAAATTTACAAAAAATAAATTCACAAAAAGCACTCACACCTTTTCATAAACCACAGAAAAGGAACATCTTCATACGACCGTATGGAAATGTTCCTTCTTGTTTATCCCCCAGATATTTTTAAATAATTTTTTTAAAATCAAAATACAAAACATTTTTAATATAATATGCACATCTTCATACGACCGTTTTTAGAAGTTCCCTATTTTTTGTTCCGATTTTTCTTTTCACAGACAATTCTTATTTATTTTCTTTTTCTAAGGTTTAAATTTCTTCTTAAGAAATTCATCATCGCTAATAACTGCTGCCTCTATAAGATGAACGTACTTTGATACACGGAAAAAATAAATCAGATACTGAATTTCTCCCGTGCACTTATAAGGATGAACCCAGACTGAATGTTGTAATTCGTAAAATTCCAACCGCTTAAGATGGAAGCGGAAAATATCACGTACTTGGCGCTTTTTTTCCGGAATATCAAAAATCACCATCCGCCACTTTTTATCCCACCGTCGCATCTTTTTAATTTCAAGGGAATCAAGACTGTATAGCTTCGCAATTTTTTTCCCTTTTTCTGTTAAAACAATCTCCATCGTTCCGTCATTATTCCTTTTTGTTTTAACTACACCAAAATTATGCAATGCCATTACCGATCTTCTGAGTTGTTTGTAATTAATATCCCTCCATTCCTTCCTAGCTGTGCGAAGAATATAAAAACTTTGTCGCGGAGATCTGGAAAAGCCCAAAGCCAATCCCGCCAAAAGAAGCATTAAAATCCTTTTCTGTACTATGCCGATACTCATTAATATTATTCAAAAAAAATTATAAAAATCTATTCTTAATATAACACATCATTTAAAAAAGAACATCCTTATACGACCGCATGAAGATGTTCTTTTTTATTCCTTGTTTTAATTATATTAGGGCTAGAAAAAAACAATTTTTTAAAAAAATAAAAGGAACATCCTTATACGACCGTTTTTGGAAGTCCCCTCATTCATAATACAGCTACTGTGAACTGTGGCTTACTTTAAATCTCATGCAATAAATTACTGGTAATTAAACCTAACTTCTTGTCAGCTAAAACAAAAACGGGATGAGAATGAATTAAAAAATATGCCCTGTTAAATTAAATTGTGGGGTTGCTATTCTTTGCTGCAATAAGATTGGCGTAAATTTTTAACATTTTGCCGGCACAGACTTGGCTGGTATATTTTTCTCTGGCAATTCTCTTAGAGTTATCAGAAAAACTTTCTCTCAAATTTTTATTTATTATTAATTTATTCACCGCTTCTGCAAACTTGTCTTTATTATTTTCAACCAAAAATCCGTTAACCTTTTCTTCTACCAAATCTTTGGCGCCGGTAGCTCTCACTGCCACTATCGGCAATCCGCTATACATCGCTTCACTGATTATCATTCCCTGCGTCTCCGACAAAGAAGCATAAACAAAAATATCACCGGATGCATAATAATTTTTAATTTCTTTTTTTTCAACCAGTCCGGCAAAAATAATTTTATTTTCCAATTTATTATCGGAAACTATTTTTTTAAGCTCTGGTTCTAAATAGCCTTCTCCCGCTACCAAAAATTTTACATTGCCGTTTAATTTTAAAACTTTAATAATCGCTTTAAATAAAAACTTTACATTTTTTTCTTCGGTAAGACGCGAAGTTAAAAGCAACAATACTTCGTCATCTTTTACTTTGTGCCTTTCTCTTATTTTGTTCCCGTCCGGATTCTGATAAACTTCTTCTTCTATACCGGTTGGAACAGCCGCAATATTTTCATTTTTTACTCCCCAATCTTGGATTATTTTTTTAATAGATTCTGTAGGCACAATGATTTGATCAGCCTTATTGGCATACTGAACGGCTTTCTTAATTATCCAGTGCGCGGCAAACTTGTCAGGAATAAGCGGAACAAAATTCGTATACTGATCATAAAGCGTGTGCCAAGTGAAAACCAGCGGGATGTTTTTTCGGCACGCCCACTTAGCTGCCACCGTTCCCAAAAGATTGGGATGCTGGGAATGAATGACATCCAAATCAAGCTCCTTTAATATTTGGCTGTTTTTTAAGGAATAAGGAATCGGCAAGGGGAAACTTATTTTGTATTTTAAGTCTAAGGAAGGATAACGAAAAACTTTGGAATTTTCATCCTGATAGTCTTTTGCAAAGGGAGCAAAAATATAAACCTGATGGCCGTTTCTTTCAAATTGCCGGCGAAAACTTTCTATGGATCCGGTTACTCCGTAGGGATTAGGCAAATAATTGTTGGTAAAAATGGCAATTTTCATAAATTAGATGGTTAATAGCCCACAAATATACAAATCTTTTTATAAATTTACAAATGTCTCTAATTAATATTAAAAGATTTATTCGTAGGTTTGTAACTGATTTGTAGATTCGCGGAAACTATCCGATAAATTAGATTCAATTATTCTCTATAAAATCAGCTATATCCCTCAAAACATTCTCATTTTTAATGTCAGATATAAAAGTATGATAAGCTTTTTGAATATATTTTTTCTTCTTAATTTTTGATCCGATTTGGGTGTAAATTTTTTCCATGCTATCTTTAGCCACTATGCAATCGCTGGAAGATTGCAACAAAAAACAGGGCTGGTTAATCTTAGAGAGATTTTCTCTTGATTTTTTCACTAATTTAGCAGCCTCAAAAACACTGTCAATAGGGTAAGTTTGATAAGAAATAAGACGGGTAATAGTAGTTCTAGAGCCAAAAGTGGGAGGATAAAACTTTTTATTATATTTTTTAAATATTCTGATGATTTTTAAAAAAAATATAGCTACCTTTTGCAATTTAAATTTTTCCAGCTTCATTTGATAGGGAGTGGCCATTAAAATCAAACCGGATATTTCCGGATGTTCTTTCGCCAACAACATCGCTATATTGGCGCCAATGGAAGTTCCCCCCACATAAACTCGGTCGTATTTTCTTTTCAGTTTTGCGTAAGCCCGCTCAATATCTTCCAGCCATTCCGCCCATCTTATATTCTCCAGATCTTTGGGAACAGTCCCATGTCCTTCTAGCATCGGCCCATGGACCGTCCAACCTTTTTCATTAAGATACTTTCCTAGCCGCCTCACCTCATAAGACACCGAGGTCCAACCATGAATCAAAAGCACCGCCTTTCCATTAGTGCCTTTAAAATAAAACGGCTTATTTAATAAATGCTTTTCTTTTTTATAAAGCCGCTGCGGATCAGCAAATAAAACGCTTCTGGTCTTATAAAATATTTCTTTAACTCTTTCGCGCATACTAAAAATCTTATCCCTTTTTCAGATTTTGGGCAAGAAAAAGGGCAGATAGAAAAATCCACTGCCCAGAAAATAAAAAAAGTATTATCAAAGGAACTAAGTTATCTTTTCAAAAAATTTCTCCACAACTAGAGAAATTTTTTTGTTGAAAAAAATCAAAATCCACGCCCACACTCCGCTAAATGCAATAAAAAATCCAGCTGTTAAAT
The DNA here is from genome assembly GCA_018400055.1 of Candidatus Moraniibacteriota bacterium. Lineage (GTDB taxonomy): Bacteria > Patescibacteriota > Minisyncoccia > Moranbacterales > UBA9337 > M55B143. Next base: position 13,036 of record JAGYNK010000088.1, on the reverse strand, counting down.
TGAAAAGCCAGTCAACTAATAGTAAGGGCACGTCAGCTATAAACAAAGCTACTGCCACATAAGGAAGATATAATATAAATCCTATACCTCCTTCAGTAATCATTGGTTTTTGTCTCTGATTGATAACCAGAAGCAAAAAAGTTATAAACCATATAACAACTAACGCTACCCACTTTTCAAACGTCATAATTTTTCCCTCCTTTTAATCTTAGGTTCTGTGTTTTAGTTTTCGGCTTCTACTTTTATGCTATTCTTTTGTCAAAGTCCAACAAGTAATAATAAGTTATTTTTTCTCATTTGTCAACGGCAAAGAATTATTATTGAAAAGTTTTTTGGCCTTTTGACTTTTATACAGATTTATAACTATAAAAGTTACAACAGCCAAACTAACTATTATCCAGCCCGCCCATTCAATATATTCCGAAACTTCCCGCCAAAGATAGCCGTAAAAATATCCCATCGCCACTAAGAAACCGCTCCAAACAATTCCGCCCAAGAAAGAATAGAATAAAAATTTTTTGAATTTCATCCGAGCCATTCCCGCCGCCACAAAAGCCACCAAACACAAACCGGTAGTAGATTTCACCAGAAAAATGGTTTTTCCGCCATGTCCGTCAAAATATTTTTCCATTTTCAAAACCCGCTTTTCCGTAATACCGATGTATTTTCCTATCCCCCGCACGAACGACAATCCCCATTTTTTCCCTATCCCGTATAATCCGATATCTCCGGCAATATCTCCCGCCATAGACAGAATTAAAACTATCCAGACATTAAAAGCTCCTAACGACGCCAGCATAGCTGCCATAAGAGTCGTCACCGGTCCTTCAATAAACATCAAAGGAAAAATAATCCAATAGCCGTATTGGGACAAAAAATCAAAAATTTGTTGCCCGGTTAATTCCATAACCATTATTCTATATTAGGATCTTATATTTTACAATAACCACTTACCACACTTGATTATTCTACATTTTATGCTATGGTTGTTTTGTTGGCTGAAAGCCTTTCTTTTTATATCTGAAAAGGCCCCATCGTCTAGTGGTTAGGACGTCAGGTTTTCATCCTGGAAACAGGGGTTCGATTCCCCTTGGGGCTACCATTTAAATTTTATGATTATTCTTGGCATTGAAACTTCTTGCGATGAGACTTCCGCCTCTTTGGTTAAATCTCAAGCAAATAACTTAAAAACACTCTCCCATATTGTTTCATCGCAAGTAAAAATTCACGCTCAATGGGGTGGCGTTGTTCCCCATTTGGCCGCTCGCGAGCATTTAAGAAATATTGTTCCGGTTTTAAAAACTGCTTTCCAAAAAGCGAAAACAAAACCGTCGGACATAGATTTAATTGCTGTCACGCAAGGACCGGGACTTATTCCCGCTCTCTTAATAGGAACCAACGCCGCTAAAACTCTTTCTTATCTTTGGCAAAAACCGCTTATTGGCATCCATCATATTGAAGGACACATCTACGCTAATTTTATCTCCGATAAAATTAGCGTAATTTCTCCGCCCAAGGCGGACCAGCCTCAGGCTGGCAATTTTCAAAAAAATCCCAAGTTACGAGTTACAAGTTACGAGTTACAAGCTCCCTTTCCCATATTATGCTTAGTCGTTTCCGGCGGACACACCCAATTGGTTTTAATGAAAAAACATTTGGATTATAAAATAGTGGGACAAACTTTGGATGACGCGGTGGGAGAAGCTTTTGACAAAACAGCCAGAATTTTAAAATTAGGTTATCCCGGAGGTCCAGCCATTTCACAACTAGCGAAAAAATACAAAAATTGTCATCCTGAATTTATTTCAGGATCTCAAATTAAAAATAAAAAGACCCCGAAACAAGTTCGGGATAACATCAGCCTCCCTCGTCCAATGATAAATTCCAACGATTTTAATTTTTCTTTTTCCGGTCTTAAAACCGCCGTTTTGTATGAAGTAAAGAAAATAAAATCTAACAAGATAGAGAAGCTAAAAGCTAATATTGCCGCCGAATTCCAGCAAGCCGCTCTTGATGTCTTAATTCATAAAACCATGAAGGCCGCCAAAAAATACCATCCCAAAACAATTATTTTAGCCGGCGGAGTTTCTGCCAATAAAGAATTAAGAAAACAGCTTGGAGAAAAAATAAAAGAAGAAATACCCGGCACTGAATATATTCTTCCCGAGACTGAATATTGCGGCGATAACGCCGCCATGATAGCCGCCGCCGGATTTTATCGTTGGAAAAACATGCCCGCCATAGAAAGAAAAAATTCTTTGCAAAATTGGAAAATACTGCAAGCCGATGCCAATTTGAAACTGGAATAATTTGAAAAATCCTCTTTTAATTGATAAGATTGGCTTATATCCGAAATTTGTAATTTCTTAAAATTTATTTATCCCGTCGGATAACTGAAACAATTCACAGAGAAAATGCCAAAAGATTTACCTAAAACTTACCATCCCCAAAAAACAGAAGACGAAATTTACCAAAAATGGGAGAAATCGGGATATTTCAATCCTGATAATTTAAAATTGCCCGAAGACGCAAAAACTTACTCGGTCATTCTTCCTCCGCCCAACATTACCGACAAACTGCATTTGGGACATGTTTCTATGTTGGCCATTGAAGATTTACTGATTCGCTATCATCGCATGAACGGATTCAAAACACTTTGGATTCCCGGAACCGACCACGCCGCTATCGCCACTCAAAACGTGGTTGAAAAAAAATTATTGAAAGAAAAAAAAATAACCCGCCACGATTTAGGAAGGGATAAATTTCTGGAAGAAGTTTGGAGTTTTTTACAGGAAACCCAGTCCATTATTTTGCGCCAAATTAAAAAAACCGGCGCTTCCTTGGATTGGTCCAGAGAAGCTTTTACTCTTGACGAAAAAAGAAAGCAAGCGGTCAGTCAAATGTTTATTGACATGTACCATGCGGGAATAATTTATCGCGGGGAAAGAATTGTCAATTGGTGCCCCCGTTGCCATTCCACTCTGGCTGACGACGAAGTGGAATACAAAGAGCAAGAAAATAAATTTTACACTTTTAAATATTCTAAAGATTTTCCCTTTGCCATTTCCACTACTCGCCCGGAGACAAAACTGGGAGATACGGCCATAGCCGTCAACCCCAAAGATGAACGATACAAAAAATATATCGGGCGTAATTTTAAAATCAATTTTGCCGGCTTTCCGCTTAAGTTAAAAATAATCGCTGACAGAAATGTTGATATGAATTTCGGAACCGGAGCGTTAGGAGTCACTCCCGCCCACTCTATGGCTGACTGGCAAATGGCAGAAAAAAATAATCTAGCTATTGTAAAAGTTATCGGCGAAGACGGAAAAATTCGCGAAGGTTTTAAAAATTATTCCGGAAAAACAGTTGCTGAAGCCCGCCAAATGATTATCCGGGAATTAAAAAATAAAAAATTATTAGAAAAAGTAGAAGATATAAAAAATAATTTATCGCTTTGCTATCGTTGTGGCACACCAGTGGAACCCCTGCCATCTGAACAATGGTTCGTTTCAGTTGATAAAAAAATAAAAAAGCTTGGGAATAAATCACTTAAAGAAAGAGCTATTGAGGTGGCTCACCAAGAAAAAATTAAATTTATTCCCGAAAGATTCAAAAAAAGATATTTGGATTGGATGGAAAATTTGCACGATTGGTGTATTTCAAGACAAATTTGGTTTGGGCACAGAATTCCGGTGTGGTATAAAAATAGTTCACAGTTCACAGTTCACGGTTCACAATCAGCCAATGAGAAGGAAATTTATGTCGGCGTAAAAAAACCCGAAGAAAAAAATTGGATTCAAGATTCTGACACTTTGGACACTTGGTTTTCTTCCGGTATGTGGACTTTTTCCACTTTGGGCTGGCCCGACAATTTTAAAGATAATAAAAAATCGGGAGATCTAAAAAAATTCCACCCTACCCAAGTTTTGGAAACCGGCTATGAAATTCTAACGCTTTGGGTTTCCCGAATGGTTATGCTGTCGCTATTCGCCTTAAACGAGATTCCTTTTGAAAATGTGTATCTGCACGGAATGGTTTTGGATAAGCACGGCAAGAAAATGTCAAAGTCGCGAGGAAATGGAATTGATCCTCTGGATGTAATAAAAAAATTCGGTGCCGATTCCGTCCGCTTGGCTACACTTATTGGCAACACTCCGGGGAACGATGTAAAAATATATGAAGAAAAAATCAAGAGCTTCAGAAATTTCACCAACAAGCTTTGGAACATAGCTCGCTTTATAATCGGAAATTGCAAATTACAAAATTCAAATTCCAACCAAGTTTCGAGCAATAAATTAACATTGGCGGATAAATGGATTCTAACAGAAATGAAAAACTTAATTACAGAAGTAAATGACAGTCTGACTAAATATAACTTTTCTCAGGCAGGAGAAAAATTAAAAGAATTTACTTGGAACAGTTTTGCTGATTGGTATGTTGAAGTTAGTAAATTTGAAAAAAATAAAGAAGAAAAAAACATTATACTAATTATACTTCTAAAAGATTTGCTAAAATTGTGGCATCCGTTTATGCCTTTTCTGACCGAAAATATTTGGGAAAAAATGGAAAATAAAAATTTATTAATGATAGAAAAATGGCCGTCTGAAAAAAAATATCTCGCAATACTTGGCACGCCCAATGAAACGGAATGGTATATTTTTAGCAAAATTCAAAGTATCATAATCGCCGTCAGAAACGCTCGAGCAAAAAATAATATTGAACCCGGTAAAAAAATTGAAGCGCTTATTTATGCAGGAGAACATTACAGCGCTATAAAGAATGAGGGAATTTTAATCAAAAGCCTGCGCACGGGAATTGATAAATTGGAAATCAAAGAAAAAGGAGAAAAAATTCCGGGAGCGATTTATATTTCAGAAGGTGGCATAGAAATTTATTTAATTAGCGCTATTGATAAAAATAAAGAAAAACTGCGCTTCGAAAAAGAACTGGATAATTTTAAAAAATATGCTGCCGGATTGGAGAAAAAATTAAAAAATAAAAATTTCATAGAAAAAGCTCCCGAAAAAATAGTCCAACAAAACAAAGAAAACCTGAAGAAAACTGAAGCTAAAATCCAAAAGATAGAAAAATATCTAAAGAATTTGGATTAAAAAAAATTCGTATATTCGTATAAATTCGTAATTCGTAAAGATTATTATGCGACAAATTGAATCAATTTTTTGGGGAATAATCGCAGCGACTAGCGCCTTATTTTTAGAAGTTTTGATTTCAACTTTAATCCCTATTTTATCCGATCTCGGAAAAGAATCAATCATGAACTTTTCCTCGCCCCTAAGCTTTATCCTAATTGTCTCCATTTTAATTGAAGAATTTTTAAAATACTTGGTGATTCTGAAACGCATAGAAAAATTCTCCTACGGAAAGTCACTTATAACGAATTCATTGCTAACCGGACTGGGCTTTTCTTTTATGGAATTAGCTTTGATTTACGGAAATTTTCACCTTAACGCAAACCGTCTATTTGAGCCAAAAGATCTCTTTGGCTTATTTTTAATCCATATCCTGACCGCTGGAATAATTGGATATTTTATCGCTGCTTGCAAAAACGGAAAATACGCAATCTTCTTGAAAGCTTTTATTTCAGCTTCCATTATTCATTTTCTCTACAACTTTATGATTATCTGGCAAAACGAATTTGCGCCTTTTTTAATTTTTATCCTTATTGGTGCAACAACATCTTTCGTTTTATACAATTTAATAAGTATTGACAGAAAACTTGCGAGCTGAAAGAAAATAATTTATAATAAAAACATTGCTAAATATTTTATAAATTATTAAAAAAAGATTTATGGTCAAAGAAAAAAAATCATTTTTTGAAAGGCTAACAGGAGCAAAAAGCGTTGAAGATAATAATGGGGAAGATAAAATAATGAACATTGAAACGGATGAAGAAGAAACCAATATAAATATGCCTATGGGAGAATACTCTAACGAAAACACACCTGCTACGATTGAGGATAACGAAGGTCAGCTCACCATTGATGTTTACCAAACCGAAAATGACATCGTAATTAAATCCACCATAGCGGGAGTAAAACCGGAAGATTTGGATGTTTCCATTAACAATGACATGGTAACCATCAAAGGCGAACGCTCAAATGAAGAAGAAATAAGCGAAGAAAATTACTATTATCAGGAATGCTATTGGGGTGGTTTTTCTCGTTCGGTTGTCTTGCCGGTGGATATTATCTCGGAAAAAGCGGAAGCCTCTCTGAAAAACGGAATTTTAACTATCCGTCTGCCTAAAGCCTCTTCCGGCAAATCCAAAAAAATTCAAGTGCGAGGATTTTAAATTTTTTAATATTACCAAAAATATTGGTATTCCTTGTAAAGTGGGGAAAGAAACTTTCCCCACTGACTCATAAGACCCCGGACTTCCCAATTTCACCGTCAAAAGAGTGGAACTTTCCAATTATAATCCATCTAAAACCGACTCAATTAAAATCAGAGCTAAATTGAAGAATATCGGAGACGATGATATAAGCTCTGATGATAAGATTGAAACCAGATTTTATCTTTCCATGGGATATAAAGAAGACGCTCACAGTAAAAATGTTCTTTTCTTTTGACTTTTTCTGCTCTCAATGATAATTTTGAGGATAGAAAAAGTTAAGTTGAGAGAATGAATAAAAAAATAACCATCGCAATTATTTCAATTTTAACTCTGGCTTTGGTGACGGGAGGGTTTTGGTGGTGGCAGAATAATAAGAAAGACGAAATGATTCAGCAAGCGGAGCAGGCTGAAAATCAAGAGCAATCACAAAATACGGAAGTAGAGAATACCATTAATTTGGTTTGGTATGAAATTCCGGAATTAGGGATAAAAATTAAAGCTGATGAAGAAATAATAAAAGAATTAATATATAAATATTATCCCAGTGAAGATGATGAATATGGAACTGTTATGTTTACTGCAAAAAAATTAGAAAAATTATATGAAAATTGTTCTGCTGAGTTTGGTCCGTTGGGTGCCATTTCTAAAATAGAAGGTAGTCCAAGTAACCACAAGACTAGATTTGAAAATTATTTTAATAGTAGAAAAACAAAACAGTTTGATGGATTTTTTATATATTGCTCTGGACCTCAAGCACTTTGCACCAGAGAATTAGGACAATGGGAAAAATTTCTTGAAGAAAATCCAAAACTTAAAGGTTGGATGGTGCTTGACACAATAGAACTAATAGATTAGTTTCGATGATAAGCAGGTAAAATAGTTTTCTAGTTCATTAAAAACTTAATAGGAAAATAAAGGGGGCGATAAACAAAAAATCAAATTTGTTATTTCAGGAATTAAAAGCGAGAGAAACCCAAAAGACAAAGGAGGCAGAATGTGAAAAGAATAATCTTACTGTTTGGTTTTTTGCTGGCTTATTTATTAAGCGGAAATGTTTTCGCATACAATGATCATGGATATCCATATCAAAATAGTCCATGCCTTGTAAATGGAGAATGTCCATCTTATGACCCTAATTATTTTTGTAAATCACACTGCACATCCTATGCGGCTTATATGCTGGATTTCTACATAGGATTTGATAATAATTATAGGTCATCAGCAACTTGGAGTAACGGAAATAACTGGGATGATAGAGCTAATAGTATAGGTATTTCTGTTGATAATTACCCTCTTCCGGAAGATATTGCTTATTGGAATAGCATGTACTCAGGAGATCAATGGGGACATGTTGCCTGGGTAGAAAAAGTCTACTTTGACAGCAACGGCAACCCAACTGCTATTGATTATACCCAGTATAACATTATTGCTTGCAGTTTTAGCGAAGAAATAAATGTAGCGGTAGGAAGTTCTAACTATCCCGATGGTTTTATCCACATTCTCGCTTACGAAGAAGGAGTAACCAGCCTTCATTATCTTGATTGCTATGAAATGGATACGCTTTGCGATTATCAAACTAAACAAGAATGGCAATGGATTCTTGATAGAGTATGGGATAATTATCGCTGTACCAATTGCAGTAGCGATTACAATTCAGGCTATATTTCTTCTATAGCAAACGCTATTAGCGGAATGGGAGGCAGCCCAGGTTATGAAACACCCGCGACTGACCCAGAAGACCATGGTCTTCCTGACTTCATCGTCAAAAGGGTTGAGCTTTCAAATTACAACCCCGGCAAAAACGATTCAATTAAAATCAGAGCCAAGTTGAAGAATATCGGAGATGATGATATAAGTTCTGATGATAAGATTGAAACCAGATTCTATCTTTCCATGGGATACAAAGAAGACCTCCATAGTGAATGGAAAAGAATTGGAAAAGAATACACTAAAGGCTCCAATCTTGACCCGGAAGAAACCCATTGGGAAGAAGAAACATTAAGATTATGGGAATACAATCAAATCCAACCGGGACAAGTTTATAATATCGTAGCCTGCGTGGACAGAACCAAAGACCAAGATAATGGAGACGGCGATTACGCCGAGGAACACAAGTCTAATAATTGTTCCACGGAAGCGGTATTTACGGTGGCTAATCCACCTCCGCCTCCAGCGCCGCCCCCACCTCCTCAAACCACATCTCCCGACGGAAAATTTACCTGGTCATATTCCGGGCCGATTAGCGGAATGGTTTGCGTACAAATAATAGAGCCAGCCGACCCGCATACTTGGGAGGATAACTATTTCTGCAGTAATGAGGATTACGGTATTCAGTGGTCATGTTGCGGACCGATTGGCAATATGAAAAACACGCAGATAATAGAATCAGCCGACCCGGAAACTTGGGATGATAATTATCTGGCTGTCCCCAACGACAGCCTTATTAATTTCTCATGGTCGTCCGCCGGTCCGATTGCCGGATTAAACTGCGTCCAATGGATTGAACCAGCTGACCCGCATACCTGGGATGACAATTATCTATGCTATACCATAGATGCTCCTCCGCCTCCACCGCCTCCTCCGGCAGAATACAACTTTTCCATAACCAATCTGACTTTTTCCATAAAAGACAGAATTAAGTTATGGCCGGGAGAAGCCTTCAGCGTAAGCGCAACCGCCTACAATTCCGGAGATAATCCGCCTAGTAATGTCCAAATCGGATATTATTTGGATGATGTTCTTATCGGAACAGACACGATTTCCGCCAGCGACTTTCCCCATGGTTCATACAGGTCGGAAGCTTTGGAAAACGCTACCGCCCCCAGCGAACCAGGAGACTATACTGCCCGAGTTTGCGTTGACTACAATAACCAGATTCAAGAAACTGACGAATCTGACAATTGCCAATCAGTAACCATCAAGGTTGAGAAACATCTCAGCCCCGCCGTTATTCAAATGCTCTTCAACTAAGGAGGAAAGAGTTATGAAGGAATGTATTTTCGCTATTTTGGTTTCATTGTTTTTATTGGTGCCTGTTGTGCCTGCTCAATCTGCCGAAGTCTGCTATGACCCCGGCGTCTATTTCTACAATATGAATGGAGTCAGCCATTTGAGCCTTTGGAGTGTTCCCGAAGTAAACGGAGCTGAACTCTGGGCGGATTCCAAAGAATCTTGGCATTCGGAGCTTTCTGTTGCCGCTTGGTACCAGACTCTTCTAAAAGCTCAAGAGATGGGCTTGCAGGTTGTCATCGGATATGACCCGGACACTCTCGCCATCTGGTATATCGCCAGACCGCGAAACGCACCTTGCCAGTAGATTTTTATTGACTGAAGTATAGCGCCCTGAGGATAAATTCCTTGGGGTGTTTTTAATACATTCAAAAACGTGCCTAAAATCAGTTTATGAATTTCTAAGAAATTTTTTTTCTTGTAAAAAAACCGCGCTTAAAGTATTCTTAACTTATGAGACTAAAATTCTCTATTGTTTTTGTTTCCGTTTTGGTTTTACTGCTTTTATCTGAAACTAATCACTCTCTTGCTCAAACTGAATTTGAAAAAGAGCTTTTTAATAATCCCTTAAATATTCAAGAGATCAACTTAATAGTAAAAGACCAAAAGGAAACCGTCTCGCCGGAAGAATTGTCCTGTTGGATAAAAATAACTCCGATTCTTAAATACACCGGCGACTATGCGTCAGAGGCTGAAAATGTTAATTACTGTTCCCATTTTCTTTTTTGCGATCTCGTCCAAACACAAAGAGACAAAAACAAACTAAAGAAAGTATCCTTGGTTTTTATTGATGAAGAGCGTATTTCTTCTTTTCTTGAAAAATTGGGAGAAAAATTTAAGCAAGATCCCGTTGACGCAAAATTTAAAATAGAAGATGGGAAAGTAGCCACTTTTTCCCTCAGCCAAGACGGTTTTCAAATTAACATTGAAAAAAGTGTCGCCATTATCAGCCAAACTTTATTAAAAAACAGCGCAAACGTTCAAAACATAGACCTGCCTTATAATATTTTAAAGCCTGAAATAGATTCTGAAAACGTCAATCAACTTGGCATTAACACATTAATTGGAGAAGGAACTTCGGATTTCAGAGGTTCCACTAAAAGCCGGATTCATAATATTCAAGTAGCTTCTAATCGCTTTAACGGAACATTGATTAAGCCCGAAGAAGAATTTTCCTTTATAAAAAATTTGGGGGAAGTTGATGCCGAAAACGGTTATCTTCCGGAATTAGTAATTAAACATAACAAAACGGAGCCGGACTTCGGAGGAGGTATTTGCCAAGTTTCTACTACTATCTTTCGTGCCGCTCTTTACAGCGGATTAAAAATAACCGCCCGACAGCCTCATGCTTATCCGGTACACTATTACAACCCGCAAGGATTGGACGCTACCGTTTATATCCCCCGTCCCGATCTCCGCTTTATAAACAACACGCCCAATTATCTTCTAATCCAAACTGACATTGAAGAAACCAAGCTTACCTTTCAATTTTACGGAACAGGCGACGGCAGAAAAATTGAAACAATCGGACCTAAGATTGTCCAGCGAAATCCGGACGGATCAATGAAAACCACTTTCACCCAAAAAGTTTACAATGCGGAAGAAAAACTTATAATCAACGATACCTTTGAAAGCAACTATGATTCTCCCAACAAATACCCTCAGCCCGGACAGGAAGAAAAATTTACCGAGAAACCCGAAGATTGGTCTAAGAAACAATGGAAAGAATATCAAGAAGCCAACGGATTATAATATTGACTAATCGCCTTTAAATTGATAATATCTCTTATGCGCGCCGTTAGCTCAGTTGGTAGAGCAGCCCCGACTTTTTAAGTCGGGGACGGTCGAGAAAATAAATAAAAGCAAGGGTCATGAATTATTTTGTGTATATTCTTAAGAGCATATCAAGACCCGATAAAATTTACATCGGTTACACAGATGATTTAGAAAAAAGATTGAGCAGACATAATAAAGGAATGGTTAGAAGCACGAAGTATTTCGTTCCATGGAAAATAGTTTATTTTGAAAAATACATAGCAAAAGCAGGAGCTATAAAAAGAGAAAAACAATTAAAGAAATGGAAAAGCAGGCAAAGAATTGAAAGCTTGATAAATAAAAAATTCACGCGCCGTTAGCTCAGTTGGTAGAGCAGTGGCCTCTTAAGCCAACGGTCATGGGTTCGAATCCCTTACGGCGCACACTGTCCTCATATTTTCCGCCAGAGTCGCCTGCCCGCCTTTGGAGGGGATCAGCCCTAAACTGACAATGGATAGAATTGTTGATTTGATATAAAAAATGTAATTTTATTTGCCCTCATAGTTCAATGGATAGAACGGGAGCCTTCTAAGCTCTTAATGTAGGTTCGATTCCTACTGAGGGTACCAAAATAATTAAGTAAGCATTTTTCCGCTTCTTCCCCGTTTTTTTAACTCCTCAATTATTTTTTTCACTTCCTGAACTTTATCTTTGCGAGCGATTAAAATAGCGTCACTGGTATCAATAACTATGATATTTTCCAATCCTATGGTCGCAATTAATTTTTTACCGGGTTGGACAAAACAATTCCTGCTCTGGCAACTGATATGATTTTCTTTTAATTTTCCATGATTCTCCTGCTTGCCGTTCTGCAAAAAATCAAATAAAGCCGCCCAATTTCCCACATCGCTCCAAATAAGCTTGGAGGGAACAATCAGCCTTTGATTCGGTTTTAATTTTTCAACGATAGCCGTATCAAAAGCTTCCCCCGAAATAGAAGAAAATATCCGGCTTATTTTCTCTTCTCTGTTTCCGGTCTTTTTCTCATCTTGCAAAGAGCTTATTTTTTTAAGATAATTATAAGTGCGAGGAATTAATTTTTTGTAAACTTCCATAAGATCGCTTGCAGAAAAAATAAAATAGCCGGCGTTCCAAAAATAATTTCCGTTTTTCAAATAGTTCTTCGCCGTTTTTAAATCTGGCTTTTCCTTAAAATTTTTAGCGTAAAAAATTTCCCTCCCCTCTATCTGACAAAACTCCTTTCCCTTTTGAATATATCCCAAACCCGTATCCGGATAAGTAGGATTAATTCCCACCGTAACCAATTTTCTTTTATCTTTATCTACCGCTTCCAAACCCACCCTTAGAGAAAAAGAAAATTCATCAACATTTTTAATGGCATGGTCGGAAGCTACAGTAGCCACCACTGCTCCGGGATTAATCTTACTGATATAACTGGCTGCCAGTCCTATGGCGGGAGCGGTATTGCGCGACACCGGCTCCGTTATCAAATGACTGTTTTTAACCGAGGGAAGTTGCTCTCTTATGATTTTTCTGTAAGATTTGGAAGTGGAAATGTAAATATTGTTTTTCGGAAAAATATCCGCCAAACGCTTATAAGTTTCCTGGATCATCGTACGCTGAGAAGTTAGCTTGTGAAATTGCTTAGGTTTTTTTTGACGACTTAAGGGCCAAAGACGCGTCCCCACTCCTCCTGCCATAATTACGGCATAGAAATTTTTATTATTTCTTTTCATAAATTTATGCTACTGTTTTAATTGTACCGTATTTATGATACAATGCTTACATAAATGAAGCAACGAGCTAAATATTGACTTTTTTTCTCTTTTTTGATAATATAATCAGATGGAAAACAACCTTTATTTTATAAAAAATGAATTGCATTAACACGCT
>JAGYNK010000087.1 GCA_018400055.1 Candidatus Moraniibacteriota bacterium | reverse complement strand
CAAAATCAGCGCATTAAACGCCAAAAGAATTATTCCCAAAGCGAAAAAAATCAAAAAGCTCGTCGCCAAATGGGATTGAATAAAAATCTCTAATCCGCTCATAAAATCTTCTAATAAATTATCTTACTTCAAGTTAGCACTCATCAGATGTTATGTAAAGGTAAAACCTTGACATTTTATAATACATATCCAATAATTCAATCAGTTCACTCAGAAAAATACGAAGGAGGAAAAGCTGTGAAAGATGATTCGAAATTAATAACATTACACATTATAGGGGAAGAGGAAAAGAAAGCTTTATTGACAGCTTTTAAAATGTGTCGTGGAGATTGGCCTTGGGCATTTGAGGGATGGAAAATAGAAAGTCACCAGATATGGTTAGAAAAACTTATCGATGCCGCGAAAGATATTCAACTGAAATATGTATATGCATGGCATCCGATGCAAGATGATAGAGTGCTTAAAGGTGAATTTGTATTTGTTGGAGGACTTAAGCCCTTTTTAGTGGATGCTCTCACTATGTACATCGGTGGTTTTCCTGATGAATATAAAGGAGCGGAGATTTGGAGGAGGGAAATATTTCTCTTAATACGCAGGTTAGCCCTTTCTTAAACCAATCTGGCAGTTATTCAACCAAGCGGTTCCATAGCGGAACCGTTTTTTTATTTAGAAAAAATCCAAAAAGGGACAGCAAGCAAAAAGCACTTCTAAAAACGGTCGTACGCAGAAGTGCCTTTTGCGGAATAAGATTATTAGTTATTTTTATATGCCATTAAATTGCGATCGCAACAAAATAGTATATAAAAATATTTTAGATGACTCTATAGATGCATCTATTTTTTATCCATTACTTACTAATAGTGGGGTAGGTAATAAATTAAAAATAAAAGCCGATCAGTCTATGCAGACTTTCGGCTTTTTTAAAAAAACCTTAGTTCGGTTAGTCGTGAAGTGTTAAGTTATGCTAGTTTATCAAATCCTCGCGCGTGAAGATTGCCCTTAAATCATAACCGGCTTCTTCTAATTTCTCTCTGCCGCCTTCCTGGCGATCAATAATGGTGGCGACAAAACCTATATTATATCCCGCTTTTTCCAGTTGTGTAATTGCTTTTTTAACCGTGCCGGCGGTGGTAATGACATCTTCCAGCAAGGCTATTTTTGCTCCGACGGTCACATTTTCAGTCCCCTCAATATCTTTTCCGGTGCCATGCTTTTTGGTTTCCTTGCGGATAATCAACCCCGGCAAGGAATGTTTATAAAGAAGAAAATTTGTCAAAGATACTCCTGTAACAAGCGGAGCACCGCCAAGTTCAACTCCGGCTACCGCTCCAATGTGATAATTGTGTTGATAAATAAAATTAAGAAATAAAAAGGAAACAAGACTTATTCCTTCCGAGTCTAACGTAGTCGGCTTGCAATCAGCATAAAAGTTTGACTCTTTACCGGAGGTAAGTTTAAAATTTCCTTCTTTATAAGATTTTTTAAGAATAATTTCTTTTAACCTGGAATAAATTTTTTCAATATCCCTGTCTGTTTTCATTGAATCATTTCTCCTTTTATTTTTTTTAATTTTTAAAGGGCTGGCTAAAAAAACGACTAAACCGTTTTAGTTTAGTCCCTCCTTTATTTTTACATTAAAATAAGATTACCATTTTATTTTATAAATGCAAGACGCGTTGGCTAAACAAAAAAAGAAATATATGTTAATATAAATATATGGCTAATAAAAGAAATTACCAAAAAAACAAGCAAGAAAAAAAAGACAGCGAGGAAGAAAATAAAAAAGAGAATGAAAAAATAAAATTTGACATTCGCAGTGATGCCAAACGTAGTGTGGCCGCCATTTTTTTATTCGCTTTATCTATTCTTTTTATTCTGGGATTTTTCGGTTATGCGGGAATATTGGGAACTTGGCTTGATAAAGCAGCCGGCGTTATTTCCGGTTGGGGAAAATGGCTTTTGCCTTTTGTTTTGGCTTACGCCGGAGCTATTTTATTGCGACGAAAAAGAACCGTTTTTTATGTAGCTAAGTTGGCGGGTTTAGTCATTGTTTTCTTGGGTTTGCTGGGTTTTTTCCATATTTATTTTGAACAATCCGCAATGTTGAATATTGCCAGAAGCGGCGCGGGGGGAGGATATATTGGATTGGGAATAGCCTATCCGCTTATTAAATTAACCGGAACAGTAGCCGGAACAATCATACTTTCCGCTTTATTGTTGGCGGGAGCTATCGTCACTTTCAATTTTTCCATAATTGATTTTTTGCAAAGAATAAATAATCTAAACCGGAAAGACAAAAGCGAAGAAAATAACGATGAGGAAGATGAGAATAAAGTAACTGAAGACGCTGAAAAAAATATGGAAACCGAAACGGAGAAAAATAAATCAGCGGAAGAAAGTCTTGTTTCCAAAGAACCCGATAAATTTAATTTGGGAGACAAAAAAGAAAAAACCTTAGAGAAAATAGGAGACAACATTAAGAGTATAGAATTTCCGGAGGATTCAGAAAAAGAGGAAAAGAAAAAAAGCGCAGATATGATTGAAAAAAAATACGGTCAGGAAAAAGAAGGAGAAATTCTTATTTCTTCCACTTCCCGAAATTGGAAATTTCCGCCCATCAATCTTCTAGACAAAGCAGGACGCTCCACCAAAGAAGCTGACACTGAAGATAACGCTAAAATTATTAAGAGCACCTTGAAAAATTTTGGTATTGAAGTGGAACTAGAGGAAATTAAAACCGGACCGACGGTTACTCGGTATGGTTTTCGTCCGGCTGCCGGCGTTAAGCTGGACAGGATTATTTCCCTAAGTAATAATTTATCCATGGCTCTGGCAGCCCCCTCCATTAGGATAGAAGCTCCCATTCCGGGAAGATCTTTAGTTGGCATAGAAGTTCCTAATAAGTCCATATCCATGGTGCGTTTGGGGAATATATTGGGAAGCAACTTATTTAAAGAACGCAAATCCAGACTTACTTTGGCTTTAGGCAAAGATGTAAGCGGAAATTACACCTTGGGAAATTTGGAAAAAATGCCGCATCTTATGATCGCCGGCGCGACTGGTGCCGGAAAAAGCGTTTGTATTAATTCCATTATTCTCTCCTTGCTTTATCAAAATTCTCCCGAAGAATTAAAATTATTGCTGATTGATCCCAAGCGAGTAGAGCTTTCTCTTTATAACGGCATACCTCATCTGGCGTCCGAAAATGTGGTAGTGGAAAATGGGCAGGTCATCAATTCTTTAAAGTGGGCGGTAGGAGAAATGGAAAGGAGGTACCGCTTATTTCAAGAAACCGGCTCAAGGGACCTTGTTTCCCATAATCTAAAAGCGGCTAACGGTAAAAAAAGAGAATATACCGATCCGGAAACAGAAGAAAAAGTAGAAGAAAAAATTAAAAAAATTCCTTTTATTGTAATTATCATTGACGAGTTGGCCGATTTAATGGCTTCCCATGGCAAAGAAGTAGAGGGTACCATAATCAGACTGGCGCAAATGGCACGAGCGGTGGGCATTCACTTGATTGTTTCCACTCAATATCCCACAGTGGATGTTTTAACCGGACTTATCAAATCCAACATTACCACTCGAATCGCCTTGCAAGTAGCTACTCAAATTGAATCCCGCACAATTTTAGGTATGGCCGGCGCTGAAAAATTATTAGGCAACGGGGATATGCTTTTTTCATCATCCGATTCGGCCAAAGCCAGAAGATTGCAGGGAGTTTATGTTTCAGAAGAAGAAGTTAAAAAAGTGGTCAATTTTATTAAAAAGCGGAATAAAAAAGGAAAAGCGCCAGACGAAAATTTTGAAAAAGAAGAAGATTTAAATAATTTCAGCGAGGAGTCTTTTCAGCAGAAAGTTGATTTTTCCGAAAGCATGGAAGATAATTATGAAAAAAAAGACAGCCTCTATGAAAAAGTCAAAGAAATGGTTATAAACGATCAAAAAGCCTCTGTCTCTTATCTTCAAAGAAGATTTAGCATAGGCTATGTGCGTGCGGCGCGCATTATGGATATGTTGGAAGAGAACGGGATTGTTAGCCCGGGAGACAAATCAAAAGCAAGAAGAGTTTTAATTGGCGAAAAAGCTGATAAATCGGAAGTAAGCTATGAGGATCCTGTAGAAGATCAGGAAAGAAGAAATAAATGGCAAGCCTAACAGTTTTTTAATAAATTATAAAATACTTACCCTTAAGAATGCGGATAAGGGTTAATTTTTTAGCTTATTTTATTTTATGAAATAAAAGGCGAAAAGACAAAAATAAAAAAACGCAGGCGAGCTAGTTTAAAAGCCTCGGTTTCTTAAAGAGATTAAAGATATGATAAATAACGGTTTTACCAGAAAAAAAGTTAAAGACTTAACTTTGGGCGAAAAATTGCGCCAGATTAGAAGCGAAAGGAGGATAAGCTTAAATGAAGTTTCCAAAAAAACTCAAATTCAGATAAACTACTTGGAATATTTGGAAGCGGGCAAATACGATAATCTGCCGGCAGAAGTTTATGTCAAAGGATTTTTAAGAAACTATGCCAATTTTTTAGGCGTAGACAGCGATTATTTAATTAAGTTGTACGACAGGGAAAAAGGCATTCAAAGAAACATTAAAAAAGAAAAAGAGGACAGACCTTTTAGTCGGAAAAAACTGATTAAAATTTCCAATTTTGTGATTGTTTCAAAAGCTACGGCTATCGCTATCGCCTTGATTATGGTTTTTATAGCGGCCGCGTATCTTTATAAAGAAATAAATAAATTCGTTTCTATGCCGCGACTGACCATATTTGAACCGGCTAACGAAATTACGGTTAACAGTGATGAAATTTGGATCAAGGGAATAACAGACAAAGACTGTGAAGTTTTTATTAACGGCCAGCCAATTCTGGTGAATGCCGAAGGGGGATTTAATGAAAAAATTAATTTGCAAAAAGGGGCTAATTTCATAAATGTTGTTTCAAGAAATCGTTTTGAAAAAGAATCATCTGTGAGCATTTCAATCCAATCTGATTACGAAGAAGAAGTGGCTAATGGAAACGGAGAAAGCGGAGAAGTTAAAGGAGAGCAGGAAGTTAAAATGAAAGCGGAAATTTATGTGGACTCCGATGCGGTCTGGTTGTCAGTTAAAATAGACGGAAACTTAGCTTATAGCGGAACTTTGTCTTCCCAAGTCAGCCAGATTTTTGAAGTGCAGAAAGAGATTAGTGTTACTTCAGGAAAAGGTAACCACACCTTCATTAAAATAAATGGTGAAGAAAAAGGCGCTTTAAGTGAAGAAGAGGGAACAATCAAAGATGTTGTTTTTAAAATAAACGAATGATATAATAGAACTTATTGGATTAGAATAAAAATATCAAAAGAGCGCTTTATTAATTATAATTTTAAACTTAAAAAATATGCCAAAAAAAGAAAAAACAAAGGAAGGAGAAAAAAATATCAACAAGGTACTGGAAGAAATTAAGAATAAGTTTGGCGAAGGAATGATTATGAAACTGGGCGAGGTAAAGAAAGTAAACGTGGCCGCTATTCCCACCGGAGCTATCTCTGTGGACATTGCTTTAGGTATTGGCGGAGTGCCCAGGGGCAGAGTGGTTGAAATCTACGGACCCGAATCTTCCGGAAAAACCACTTTAGCCTTGCATATTACAGCCAATGCTCAAAAGGCCGGAGGCACGGTGGCTTTTGTGGACGCGGAACACGCTATGGATCCGGAGTACGCTAAAAAAATAGGCGTTAAAATAAATGATCTGCTTATTTCTCAACCGGACGCGGGAGAGCAAGCCTTGGATATAGTGGAAACCCTTGTCCGTAGCAACGTAGTGGATGTAATTGTGGTAGACTCCGTGGCAGCCTTGGTTCCCAGAGCTGAGATAGAAGGAGAGATGGGTGATCATCATGTGGGAAGGCAAGCTAGGCTGATGTCTCAAGCTTTAAGAAAACTTACTCCGATAGTGGCCAAATCCAACACAGTGGTGATTTTTATCAATCAAATAAGAATGAAAATCGGTGTTATGTTCGGTAATCCGGAAACAACCACCGGCGGGCAAGCCCTGAAATTTTATTCTTCTGTTCGCATTGAAGTGCGTCGCAGCGCCCAAATAAAAAAAGGCGACGAAGTGGTGGGCAATAGGGTAAAAGCTAAAATAGTTAAAAATAAAGTTGCGCCTCCTTTCAAAACCGCTGAATTTGACATTATGTATAATGAAGGAATCTCCCGTTCCGGAGATCTTTTAGATACGGGAGTTAAATACGAAGTTATTAAAAAATCGGGAAACTCATATTCTTTTAAAGAAGAAAAGCTGGGAGTCGGACGCGAAAAAGCTAAACAGTTCCTAAAAGAAAATCCTAAGTTATTTAGTCAAATAGCCAAAGAGACATTTAAAAAAGTAGAGGAAAAAGCGGAATAAAAAACTTAGAAAATTTAGGCAAAAAAATGGAAGACGAAATTATAATGTTCACCGACGGAGGATCGCGGGGTAACCCCGGACCTTCCGGAATCGGGGTGTGGATTTCCGCCCAAAACGGATCTGCCTCGGACGGAAAAACGTTAGACAAAAAATACAAAGCCTATATTGGAGAAAAAACTAATAACGAGGCTGAATACGAAGCTTTGATTTTTGGAATAAAAAAAATAAAATCCATTTTAGGAAAAGTTAAATCAAAAAAAACAAAAATAAAATGTTTTTTGGACAGCGAGCTGGTGGTTAAGCAACTTAATCATGAGTATAAATTAAAAGAAAAACGCATTCAAAATTATTTCATTGAAATTTGGAATTTGACACTTGATTTTAGATCAGTTAGTTTTGATCATATTCCTAGAGAGAAAAATAAAATTGCTGATAGTTTGGTGAATCAAGCACTAGATGCTAGAAAAAATCAGATGTCATTGCGAGGAATGGAGTGAAGCGATAGCGGAACGGAATGACGTGGCAATCCCGTATCTTAGTTACAGTATAATTTAGTTTTAAAAATGTTGTTGCGGGATTGCTTCGTCGCTCCTGCTTCGCTTCTCGCAATGACAAGTTTAAAAAAATGGCAAGAAAAGGATGGGTTTATATACTAACCAATAAAAGAAACACAGTTTTGTATACGGGAGTAACTAGCAATTTACCAAGAAGAATTGAAGAACATAAAAGCAAAAATATTGAAGGTTTTACTAAAAGATATAATGTAGATAAATTAGTTTATGCTGAAATGTTTGACTCTATAAAATTTGCAATTATGGCTGAAAAGAAAATTAAGGCTGGGTCAAGGCAAAATAAAATTGATTTAATTAAAAAAATAAATCCTAACTTTAATGAGTTAAGATTTTAATTACTAGATTGCCACGGTTGCTTTGCAACCTCGCAATGACAGAATTTTTATGTTTAAAAAAAAGAAAATTATAATCTGGATTGTTATCACCGTGGTAATTTTAAGCGGGACGTTTTTTTATTTTAAAAATAGGGAAGTGGAAATTGAACGGATAACTGAAAAAGTAAGCGTCGGAGATATTGTTCGGACAGTTTCCGTGACAGGAGAAATAATTCCGGAAAAGCAAGTGGATCTGGCTTTTAAGACGGGAGGAAAAATAAAATCCATTGAAGTGGAAATGGGAGACGAAGTCGCAGAAGGTCAATCCATAGCTGTTCTGGAAAACGATGTTTTGAGATCGCAGCTTTGGAATACTCAAATAGCGCTGGATGTTCAGGAAAAAAATCTAAAGCTTAGCCGAAGAGAATGGGACGATTTAAAGCCGGAAGAAAAAGCCATTAAAAAGCTTTCCGTGGATCAAGCGCGCGCCAACGTCCAAACCGCCGCCGAACAGCTTGAAAATTCAATTCTTTACGCTCCCATTAACGGTCTTGTCTCAAAAGTAAACGCGGAAGAGGGAGAAGTCGCCGCATTGGGAAATCCGATTATTTCCATTTTTCACAGAGGAGAAATTAAAATTGAAGCGGAAGTTCCCGAGTCGGATATAGCCGAAGTCAGCTTGGGACAGACAGCCAGTGTTACCTTTGACGCTTTTTCTTCCAGTGAGGAATTTAAAGCGGAAGTGGTGGAAATTGAACCGGCGGCTACTGTTATACAAGATATTGTCTATTACAAAATTAAGCTTAAATTAAAAAATGCCGACCAGCGAATTAAAGTGGGAATGAGCGCCGATATGGATATTTTTACCGCTCGAAAGGAAAACGTTATGCTAATTCCTGAAAGGGCGATAGAGGATGAAAATGGAGCTAAGACCGTTCAAGTTCTTTTGGAAAAAGGAGAAACCGAAAAAGTTGAAGTAAAAAACGGCTTGCGTGGAGACAGCGGAGACGTTGAAATAATTTCGGGTTTAAAAGAAGGAGATGAAGTGATACTGTCCACTAATGAGTAAATAGATTTTTATTTGTTTGCTCCGGCTTGTTTGTTTTACGTAATTACGTCCGTAATTACGTAATCACATTTTGACTTCAGAATTTAAAATTCCTCGAGCGGCTTTTGAATGGATTCAACTGTTTTCCATCTTGATTATTTTTGTAGCCTGACTGCAGACTTTTCATCCCCCTAAAATTTAATCCAGGTCATATAATTATTTAACTTATGTCAGAATTCATTATTCAAGTTAAAAATCTGACTAAAATATACGGCGGAGACGGTGTGGAAACTCGGGCCTTGGACGGAGTTTCTTTCACTATCCAAAAAGGAGAATTTGTAGCCATTATCGGACCATCCGGCTCGGGAAAATCAACTTTGATGCAATTAATAGGCTTATTAGATCGTCCCACTTCAGGCGAATATTTTTTTGAAGGAGAAAATTCCCTCAATTTCTCAGAAAATGAACTGGCGAACATAAGAAACAAAAAAATAGGTTTCGTCTTTCAAACTTTTAATCTTCTTCCTCGGACAACTGTTTTTGAAAATGTGGAATTGCCGCTTTTATATGATCGCCATCTTTCCGGGAAAGAAAAAAATAAAGAAAAAATTATAAAAGCGTTGGAAGAAGTTATGATGAGTCATCGCATTGGTCATCATCCCAATCAGCTTTCCGGAGGGGAGAAACAACGAGTGGCTATTGCGCGAGCTTTGGTAAATAATCCGGATATTATTTTTGCCGATGAGCCTACGGGAAACTTGGATTCAAAAGCGGGAGTGCAAGTAATGAAAATTTTGCAAAAACTTAACCATCAAGGGCATACCATTATTTTGGTAACTCACGAAAATTATACCGCTCAGCACGCCCAAAGAGTAATAGAAATGAAGGACGGAAAAATCATTTCTGACAAAAAGACTGAAAATCAAGCAAAAGCGAGAGATGGAATAAGGTTGAAATAAAATTTTATGCAGATTTTAAACCCCGTAAAAATTTCTTATAAGAATTTAATGGCGGCGAAATTCCGTTCTTTTTTAACTATTTTGGGAACCGTTATCGGAGTGGCTTCAGTCATAATTATTATGGCTATCGGCCAATCCGCCCAAGAATTAATCTTGGATCAGGTCAAAGGTGTGGGTTCAAACTTGATTGGAATTTTGCCGGGTGCTTCAGATGAAGAAGGACCTCCGGCGGCCGTTATGGGCATTTCTGTCACTACGCTTAAATATGAAGACCTTTCTGCCTTAACGAAAGAAAAAAACGTTCCCGAAGTGGAAGACGCCGCCGGTTATGTAATGAGCACGGTTGCCGTTTCACAGCAAGAAACTGATTTAAACGCTTCTTTCACCGGCACCACCGCTGATTATATCAAAGTGGAAAACGCGGAAATAGCCAAAGGAAGATTTTTCAGTGAAAATGAAGAAACGAATCTGGCGCGTGTGGCGGTATTGGGAAGCAATTTAGCCGAAGACTTATTCGGCTCGGAAGAACCTTTAAATAAAAAAATAGAAATCAATGAACATAATTTCACCGTAATCGGCGTTTTTAAAGAAAGAGGCTCTTCTGCATTTGGCATATCCAGCCAAGATGATGGAATTTTTGTCCCCTTACGCACCGCTCAGAAATTGATTTTAGGGATAAATCATCTGGGTTTTATACGCTTAAAAATAAAATCAGCCGACTTGATTGATTCCGCCGTTGCCAATGCCAAAATGACACTGAGAGAACAACATGATATTAATGATCCGATCAATGATGATTTTACCGTTCGCGATATGGCTTCAGCCGTAGAAATGGTAAGCGACATCACTAATGTGCTCAGATACTTTTTATTGGCCATAGGCTCAGTGGCATTGATTGTCGGAGGAGTGGGCATTATGAACATTATGCTCATAACGGTAAACCAAAGAATCAGGGAAGTGGGCTTGAGAAAATCTTTAGGCGCCAGAAATTATGATGTAATGGCGCAATTTTTAGTGGAAGCGGCTACCATCTCTTTTTCCGGAGGAGTAATCGGGATAATTTTGGGCGTATGCGTATCTTTTATAGCTTCCGTAATTATTCAATCCTTGGGATATAACTGGCCGTTTTTAATTTCAATTTGGTCTGTTGTTATCGCTGTCGCCGTTTCCATTTTAATCGGCGTGGTTTTCGGATCTTATCCGGCCTACAAAGCTTCGCGGGTTAGTCCTATGGAAGCGCTAAGATATGAGTAATAGAAAAATCAAAAATCAAAATGCAAAAATCAAATCCTTAGTTTAAAATTAAAAAAGATTGCTTTTACTAAATGCGGTATCCAAAAAAAATATAATTTTACAGAGTAGTTCTTAGATTAAAATTGTAGTTTTACGTTTTAAATTATAAGTTTTGAATTTTACGATCTATGCATGAGATAATAACCTCAATTAGATTAGCTTTAAAGAGCATTCGTTCCAATGCCGGCCGAACTTTTTTTTCGTT
Organism: Candidatus Moraniibacteriota bacterium; assembly: GCA_018400055.1. Lineage (GTDB taxonomy): Bacteria > Patescibacteriota > Minisyncoccia > Moranbacterales > UBA9337 > M55B143. The sequence continues at coordinate 2,870 of JAGYNK010000087.1, read as the reverse complement.
GATAGGAATTATAATCGGAGTAGCTGCGGTAATTATTGTCCTGTCTTTGGGAGCCGGTGTAAAAGATTTTATTGTTTCTCAAGTGGAATCTTTCGGGACTGACATTATTGAAATTGAAGTTAAAACTCCCAAGACCGCGCAAACATCCGCCCAAAATGTCGGAGGTATGGTGGGAGGAGCGCAGGTAACAACCCTGAAGATTGAAGACGCGGAAGAAGTGGCGGAATTGCCCAACGTTAGCGATTGGTACGGAGGAATTATGAATCAAGAGATAATCAGTTACGAAAACAAAAACAAACGCATTTACACAATGGGAGTAACGGAAGGCGTTGCCCAAGTGGATGAGAAGACGGAGATTGATTCGGGGAGAATGTTCACTCAAGAAGACGATGACAGTCTTAAACAAGTGGTAGTTTTGGGAAGCGGATTAAAAGAGCTTCTTTTTGAAAATGAAAATGCCATCGGTAAAAATGTAAAAATAAAAGGGAGATCATTCAAAGTGATAGGCGTTCTGAAAGAAAGGGGAGCTATCAGCTTTTTTGATTTTGATAAGCTTGCTTATATTCCTCTGAAGACCTTGCAAAAAAAGATTATGGGAGTTGATTATATGACATTTGCCATTTTTAAAATAAAAGATAAAAAAAGGACGGAACTGACCGTATTGGAAATGAATGAGATTATGCGGGAACAACATGACATTGAGGATCCGGACGATGATGATTTCGCGGTCATGTCCATTGCCGAAGCCAAAGATATATTAGACCAGGTATTTACTATTCTCAATATTTTACTCTTATCTCTCACATCCATTTCTTTAATTGTCGGAGGAGTGGGCATTATGAATGTTATGTATGTAACCATTCTGGAAAGATTTTTTGAAATCGGGCTTAGAAAATCGGTAGGGGCCAGAAAAACAGGTATTTTGGCGCAATTTTTGTTTGAAGCCGTTTTCTTGACCTTATTGGGAGGAATTGCCGGAGTTATTCTGGGACTTTTATTTTCTTTGGGAGCGGAGTATGCGATTTCCAAATTAGGATATTTTTTAGAATTCAAGGTCACTCTCGGTTCAATTTTAATCGCGCTTTCTTTTTCCACTCTCACAGGATTAATTTTTGGAATGTATCCGGCGCTTAAAGCCGCCCGACTAAGCCCTATGGAAGCCCTAAGAAAAGAGTAAAAAAACAGCTCATGAGATTTTCATTAAGCTGTTATTTTTTTTAGATTTCATTATCATTTTGGTCATGCGGTTCCAAGAAAATTTTTCCTATGACCGCTTCAGTAATAAAAGCGGTTAGGGCTGATAAAATAGCCAACAATTTATAATGATTTATCGGCACTTCCGAAAATAAATCGCTCAAATAATTAATTGTCAGAAAAAAAGAACCAAAAATAAAAAAAGACGAAATAAATAATATTGGAATACTGCCTAAAATTTTTGCAGTCCTAATAAAACCTCCCGCAAAAATCCCAAAAAGTACAAATGAAAGAACTAGAAAAGAATAAGTAAAAATATGCATCCGACTTCTCCTTTTTAATGCTTGATTTAGCTGATTTTAATTTTTTATAACCAGTATTATTTTGTTAAAGTTTTTGTTTTTTCATTCCAAACAAGGCGAAAGATTATTCGGTATGTTTCACGCCGATTACGTAATTAATTACGTAATTTTTTTGCTCTGCCCAGAATGACGGAATTGGAAAATCAATCCGATTTCGTATTTTGTTTAAATTCTCATAAAATAAGCCTCTTGTCAATATTGATTATTTTTTTGTGCGATGATAACATTTAAAACTATAAAGGCGAAATTAGCCTCATTGAATTAAAATTATAAATATGAAAGACAAAATTTTAAATTATTTTAAATCGATTCAACCGGAAGCGAAAAGAAAATTCTATTTTGAAATGGCGCTTTTTCTTGTTCTCGGTTTTCTGATAGGAGTAGCGGTCAAGACGGAAGCGGCCAAGAGAGTAACCATAGGATTCAGCGATTACAAAATCGGTTCCTTTAATCAAGGATACAGCTTTAGCGAGATTCAGAAAAATTTAGAAGAGGAGCAAGCAGCGGCTCAAGAACAAGCAGCCAATCAAGAAGCCGCTTCGGAAGGCGGATCTTGCGGAAATTAAATAAATTTTTTAAATAATATAATATCTCTTGCCGTTTTATTTTTCAGCCCCGGCTTTATGTTAAAAAATAAAAAAGCCTGCCGGCTTCATTAAATAAAATGGCAAAAAAGTTTATGAATAATTACCATGAAAACAATGAAGAAATAAAAGACGCCCATTTGGAAGAAAATGAAAACGATTCTAATGAGGCGGGGGATATGGAAGAAAAAAATACGGGAGATTCCAAAGATAAAAAAATAAAAAACTTAATTTCATTGGTTATCCTCCTTTTTGGATTTTTAATAGGAAGTATTTTTGTGGATGTCGCCCAATTGGTAAAAGGTTCCGGTGTTTCCCAAAAAGTTCTCGGGGAAACCGATATCTTTGAATTGGACGATAAGACTTGGGTGGCTTATTCCGAGCCTATTGTCAATGTAAGTGTCGTTAATGATGATAATTGTGAAGAATGCCAGCCGGATGAAGTTTTAATTTGGCTGAGAAAAATGCTTCCGACATTATTGTCTTCAAGAATCAGTCTTGATTCCGCTGAAGGTGAAAAAATATTGGGAGAGTCCGAGGCTAAATCCATTCCTTTATTTGCTTTTTCTTCGGAAGTGGAAAAAACCGATTTCTACAATCAAGCCCAAATGCTTTTTTATAAAAAAGGCGACCACTATATTTTAAACACCGCTCAATTGGGAGCTCCCGCCGGAAAGTATATTGAAGTGCCTCAAATTGAAGAAAACGACATTAAAGTCGGGAATGCGGA
>JAGYNK010000086.1 GCA_018400055.1 Candidatus Moraniibacteriota bacterium | reverse complement strand
GGCAATCCCGTAATTTAACTTAAGGCATAATTTAACTTTAGAAATATTGTATGGGATTGCCTGCCTGCCGGAAGGCAGACTTCGTCGTACTTATTTGTAATGATATTTTAAATTAAAGCTCTTCAATCTCTCTTAAAATATCTTCGGGAATGGGATTATTTTTGGGGCTTATTCCCGGATATATCCACGCACTGATAATTTTCAGCTTTCCGGGAATTAAATCCATTAGCTTGCTAGCTTTTAAATTTTTTTCTCCGTTTTTTAATTTTAAATTGTAGTTTTGATTTTTGATTTTTGCATTTTGATTTTTCATCTGGTACATCGCCCAAATTTCCCGGCTCCAAATTCTTTGACCGTCTTTGATTCTGGTGGAAGCCGGCTGCATTACGGCAATGGTATTTTTTACAATGCCTTTTTCTATTCTTTGGGGACTCCGAATAACCCTTAAAACTCTCTGAGCGCTTAAGCCGTACTGTTTCATTTTGCCGATAGAATGTCTGGTCCAATAATATTTATCGTTGTTTTTGGGAATTTTGAATTGCATGAAGTTATTAAAATTAAAACTTTTTTTGTAATTATAATCATACACCGCCATTTATGGTTTGGCTAATTATTTTAAGAGAAAAAAACCACAATATTTTTTATGTGGGAAGTTATTTTCGTCAAAGAAAATATATCCAAAGTCTAGTCTAATTATTTCATCATCCAAAAGAAATATCGCCTTGAATATATTTTTCTTTTTTGCTTTTCGTCTTTGTTTCTTTTTTCTTTTTAGGCTTGGGATTCTCCAGTTTTTCTATTTCTTTTTTAATTAAAGAATTAATTGAATAAAAATTTTGTGAGTTCATTGTTTTGGCAGCTGAATTTCCTATAACTTTTCTGGTGAATGGATACATTTTGCTTTTATCTTCCTTATTTTTCCAAGGTTCCTCTCCTTGTTTTTTGGAATATTCCCAACTTTCCTTCACTATTCTTCTAAAACTTTCCCAGTCACCAAAAACATTTACTATTAATTCATTCATTGTATTCTCCTTCTTTTTAGATTCCAAATCAACTACCGGATGCTCTCCGGGTCTATTTTCTCCTATGATTTTCATAAATATTTACAATAATTATTTTTTAAACATCCATCCCCCGCAGAGCTTTAACTCTTTCTTCAACCGGTGGATGAGTTTGAAATAATTTAGAAACTTTTTTGCCTCTGGCTTTGGCGGAGAAAGGATCACTAATAAACAAATGGGCGGTAGCGCGATTGGCGGCTTCCAATTTTTCCGGATCAGCGGAGATTTTTTCCAGCGCCCGCGCCAATCCTTCCGGATAGCGAGTGAGTAAAGCTCCCGAAGCGTCGGCTAAAAACTCCCGCTTGCGGGAAATAGCCAATTGCATTAAAACAGCCGCGATAGGAGCTAAAATGGACAATGCAATAGCCGCCACCATAAGAATCAGTTGCAATTGTCCGTTGCGATTATTATCTCGGCTTTGCCCGCCCCAAAAAGCCCAATGCCGAAACCAGTCCGCCAAAAGAGCGACAAACCCAACCAATACAACTACAACGGTAGAAATTAAAATGTCGCGGTTACCAATATGAGAAAGTTCGTGAGCAATCACGCCCTCCAACTCGCTACGCTCTAACTTTTCAATTATACCACTGGTCAAACAAACTACTCCATGTTCGGGATCGCGTCCGGTGGCAAAAGCGTTCGGCGCGCTGTCCGGGATGATGTAAATTTTGGGAACGGGCAAACCGGCCGTAATGCAAAGATTTTCCACCAGCCGATATAATTCTTTATTGTTTTCAAATTTCACTTCTTTGGCGCCGCTCATAGCTAATACGATTTTATCACTCCACCAATAAGAACCAAAACTCATCAGTATTGAAAAGATAACCGCTATGTACAAAATGAGACTGTTGCCCATAGCTTGTGAAAAAATATACCCGGCGCCGATTACAAAAACTAAAAAACCCGTGATGTAAATCCAGGTCAAACGCGTATTTTTATCAGCTTGATTATATAATGTCATATTTTAGAATTTGGAATTTAGAATTTGGAATTTAGAGTGTGCAAATGATAATTTTATTTTTCAAATTTTTTAATTCTAGTGGCTTTAATTAATCCAATAATTAACTTATGACAAATAACTGTTTGATTTGCTAGTTTTAAAGATTCTTCTTTGCTCAAGTACTCGACATCACGTGCAATTAAAAGTTGATTTTGTACTTCTATTAAAGAGGTTTGTGCAATATTGTAAAACCTTTCTTTTTCTTTAGAAGATTTCTTGGCAAATCCCTCAGCAATATTAGAAGTAAAAGAAACTACAGCTCTTATGAGCTGGTTAGATAAAGCAAACTTTTACCATTCTGGAAAACCTTTCGTTATTCTATATATCATTAATACCAACTTGTGCCCTTCCTGCCAAACAATGAGATCGGTAAACTTCGTTATTTTTTTAAATTCATTCTTTCTTGTTCTCATTCTAAATTCTAAATACTAAATTCAAAATTCCACTTTAACATTCTCTTTTTCTCCTTCTTCCGCTTCAAAGAAATCGCGTTGGGTGAATTTCAGCATGCCGGCAATAATATTGTTGGGAAAAATTTGGATTTTAGTGTTGAAGTCGCGAACATTGCCGTTGTAAAATCTTCGGGAAGCTTGAATTTTATTCTCTGTGTCAGATAACTCTCTTTGCAATTCCAAAAAGTTTTGGTTGGCTTTAAGATCGGGATAGTTTTCCGCCACCGCGAAAAGGGATTTTAAAGTATCGCTTAACATATTTTCCGCCTTTTCTTTTTCCGCCGGGGCTTCCGCTTTCATGGCATTGGCTCTGGCTTCGGTTACTTTTTCAAACAATTCTCTTTCATGCGAGGCGTATCCTTTGACCGTATTTACCAAGTTAGGAATCAAGTCATAGCGCCTTTTTAATTGCACATCAATATCACTCCAAGCTTCATCCACACGGTTTTTTAATTTGATTAAGCCATTATAAACGGCGATAATCCAAACAACAACTGCCGCCAGTGCGACTAATGATAAGATTAGTATGGGCATAATTTTTTTTATATTTCTAGCCGTGCAACCACGGTTAAAAATATTTTTTAAGATTAATTAAACGTTTTAATTATATTATAGATTCTTTTAAAAATAAAGTTTTTATCTACTGCAAAGAAGCGAAGCTTCCAAAAAGGAAGCTTCGCTTTTGGAAATCAGACATTTATAATAATAATCCATTTATTTAAGTAAGCTCATGGATTAATATCATCTGTTTTGGTAAAGAAATGCATTCCATGATTTATTCTAGGGTTAGTGTTTTTTATTTATTGAAAAAGTGTGCTAAAATTATATCAATAAAATTTAACATAAATAAATGGAAAATTTAAGTTCACTTGTAAACGATTATAAAATGTTCGCCATTCCCATCGCTGTGGGTGCTTTTACTCAAGCGTTAAAATATATAATTTTTTCTTTAAAGCACGGCTGGGACATCAGCTATGCCATGACGCACGGCCATATGCCCAGCGCTCACACCGCCTTTATTATCTCCCTTTTGACTTCCGTCGGTTATTATTCCGGGGTTACTTCCGGAGCATTTGCTATTTCCGTAGCATTGGCCATTATCGTTATTGACGACGCAGTGCGTTTAAGGATGCATCTGGGAGATCAGGGAAGATATTTGAATATGCTTATACGCCAATTGCCGGTGGACGAAAAGCAATTTCCCCGACTTAAAGAGAGAGTTGGACATAAGTTAAGCGAAGTTATTATCGGAGGATTGTTGGGATTTTTATTGACTATATTTCTTGCAAAACTTCTCGGATAACTTTTTTATCGTTCCAGGGAATTCGTTTCTCTCCAATGGCCATAGTTTCCTCCGCTCCTTTTCCGGTAACTACGACAAAATCACCCGGCTTTGCCATTTGCAAGGCTTTTTTTATAGCTTTGCGGCGATCAAGGATTTTAAAATAAGTCTTTTCCGGTTCGTGATTTTTAATTCCCGATCCTACTTCATTTATGATTTGCATGGGATCTTCATTGTAGGGATCTTCGTTGGTTAAAATAATATAATCGGCATAGCGGGAAACGATTTTTCCCATTATCGGTCTTTTTCCGCGATCTCGTTCTCCACAAGCGCCGAGGATTGCGATAATTTTAGGTTCACTATCATACTGAACTTGTTTCAGCATCTCTTTGCTATTTTGAGATCCCGAAACAAGTTCGGGATGACATTTAATATTTTTTATCAGTTTGTACAACTTTTCCAAAGAATCCGGTGTAACCGCATAGTCAATAATAATATTCAAACCTTTATCGTTCGGCACATTTTCCAAGCGACCTGGAATACCTTTTATTTTTGAAAGCGCGCGCGCCATGGCTTCGTCCGCAATACCGTAAATTTTTCCCACGCAAATCGCCGCCAGAGCATTTTCAATATTAAATTTTCCTGAAATTTGTAATTGATAATTAGTATTTTGTATTTGATACTTTGTAAAATTTACATTTATATCTATATTTTCTGCTTTAATAATTGTCATTCCGGACCTGATCCGGAATCTAGATCCTGAAACAAGTTCAGGACGACATGTGAAACCGTATACGCTATTATTTTTATATCGCAAGAACTCTTCCGGTTTTTCCATGTCTAGATTAACTACAATATTTTTGGCTTTTTTAAACAATTTTAATTTTGTCTGGCGGTATTTTTCCATTGTTTTGTGATAATCCAAATGTTCACGCGTTATATTGGTGATAACCGCCGTATCATAATTTACACCCCACACCCTGTTTTGGTCCAAAGAATGGGAGGAGGTTTCCAAAATAAGATAATCGCACCTTGCGTCAGTTGCCTGTTTGATAAATTTTTGAGTCGCCCAAGCTGAAAGCGTGGTAAATTTAGTTTTATTTACCCACTTTTTTTCGCCTAATTTAAAATTAATAGTGGAGATCATGGCTACTTTACTTGTCCCGTGGGAGTGTAGCGACTTTACGGGATGTCCGGCTTCTTCTAAAATTCTAGTAATCATTTGCGCCGTGGTTGTCTTTCCGTTAGTGCCGGTTATTCCGATTATCTTTATTTTCCTACTGGGAAATCCGTAAACAAAATTTGCCAAGACGGCTTGGGATAAGTGATAGATGTTTTTTAAGTTTTGGGGAATAAGTGATTTTATCTTCATAATTTCTAATATCTAATTTCCAATACCCAACAAAATTCCTAATGAGTAAGATTCTAAAAAATTGTTTTTATTTATTTAAAATTTTGATTTTTATTAGAAATTGGAAATTCCAGATACAATTATATCGCAAAACCTTTCACTAATTGGATTATTCTATAAATCCAATATTTCCACGAACTGATCACTATATCATAACTCCCTAGAAATTCAACCGGTTTGTTTTTCGGGGAGAAACCCAGCTTAAATCTCGTAATGCCCGCCCAGTTGGAATTTCGAATTTGGAATTTCGAATTTGGAATTTTATTAGAAATTAGAAATTGGGAATTAGAAATTTTTACTCCTCCCATATCATAAAATTCACATTCCTCTTTTTTAGCGTCTTTTATGGCTTGCCACTGTAATAAAAACGGTGCCATAGCATTACGGTATTTATTATCTGACGCTCCATGTAAATATATGGCTGTGTCACCGTAAAAAACTATGATATTAGCAGCGATTATTTTTTCTTCATATTCCGCCACGTATAATTTTACGCCGGGAATTTTCAACATCTTGCGATAATATTCATCCGGATGTGAAGTTATATTTTTTCTTTTGGAAGTTAATTTTACTAATCGTAAAAATTCGTTAATATAATTTACGTCATCCTGAGCTTGACTGCCTGTCCGGTAGGCAGGTTTCAGGATCTTTTCCTTATTTGCACGGGTTCCCGAAACAAGTTCGGGATGACACACCTTAACTCCTCGCTTCTGCGCTAATCTTATATTATACCGCGTTTTGCTTTTCATTTCTGTCAGTAATTCTTCTTCCGGCTTTGAAATATCCATAATAAAGACTTGCCGTGGTTGCATATCATGCGGCGCTTTTCGAATTTCCAATCCGAATTCCTGAATTAATTCCTGAATTAATTCATGAATTTTCCGATTGCTTAAATCTATTCTCACCCACCCGGTCTTTTCTTTTTTTGCCAGATTAATTATATTTTCAAATCCCTGCTTAATACTTGATATTTGATATTTGATATTTGATACTTGTCCTCTTGGTATATAAAAATAATCACCAACTATTGGCAACCTGTGTTTAATTATACTTGTATAAAATTTCCGGCTGTCAATGCGGTATGTTTTATACCCTACGCTTTCCTGAAATTTTCTCCATTCTTCCGATTGCAAAAAGTTTTTATTCATAGGAACAGATACAATAATTCCTGCCTGTCGGCAGGCGGGAGGTTTGTGATTAGATCTGATGTTTATGACAATATTATTAATGCAATAGATGCATTAATTAGCTTGAGCGAGATACGAGACTCGAACTCGCCTCTCCTGCTTGGGAAGCAGATGTACTACCCCTGTACTAATCTCGCGCAAAATTTATTTTTTTCCCAAACTTTTCAGCGCCAGTTTTATTTTTTCTTCTACGCTTTTAACATCTGACGGGATTGTCTTAAGCGTTTCGCGCGCCTCCACGACAGAATAGCCTAAAGCGATTAGAGCTTCAAGGGCTTCGCTGTCCGCTGTGGCCATTTCTTTTTCATCTTCGCTTAAATTAATTACTTTGTTTTTTAATTCCAAAATAACCCTTTCGGCTGTCTTCTTGCCTACTCCGGAAACTCTGGTTAATACGGAAGAATCCTCATTGGCAATAGCCGTGCGGATTGTTTTTGGATCCGCAATGGATAAAATACCCAGCGCCGCCTTGGGTCCAATTCCGGAAATGGAAATCAAAAGTTCAAACATCTCTTTCTCTTCCATATCCAAAAATCCATACAAAGCCAGCATATCTTCGCGAACGTGAGTGTATATATTCAAATCAACTTCTTCTTCTCCGGCCAATCTTCCAAAAGTGTAATCCGTCACAAAAACTTTGTAGCCGACGCCGTTTACATCTATAACGGCGTATTTGTCTTTTAAATATTCAATTTTTCCTTTTAATTTGGCAATCATTGATTTGAAAATGGTCACTAATATTTAAACGAATATGTGCGAACAATATTTAATTCGTATGCGTTAGTTCATACATTTGCGACTATTAGCATTCTAGCAGGTCTTGCTAAAAAATCCACTCTGTGCTAATAATGAATGAGTTAAATAATTTATTTCAGATCAATTTTGCATTTTTAATCTTGCATTTTGCATTTGAGCGAAGCGAATTATGCCCATCAAAAAATCAGCTAAAAAATACATGCGAGTTAGTTCCAAAAAAGCCCTACAGAATAAAATTGTAAGAGGTGTTTATCGTAGCGCCATTAAAAAAACTCGCGAGGCGGTGGCTAATAAAAAAGTTAAAACCGCTCAGGAGTGGCTGAAAAAATCCATTAAAGCTTTGGATAAGGCCGCTCAGAAAAAAGTTCTTAAAAAAAATACCGCTGCGCGGTACAAATCACGGTTAAATAAATTGGTGAAGGGGTTGGTGAAGAAATAAGAATATTGTTAATCAAGATAAATGGGGAAGGAGAGAACCAATGAAATTAACAACAGCTAAGCCAGGAAGAAAGTGCGCAATTTGTGGAAAAACCTTATCGATTTATAATTTAAGTGATGTTTGTTTTCATCATCCGGAGCATCCCAAATATAAATATTCAGGTGTTCCACATAACCATTTTTGTGAAACAATGTGTACTAGCCATACTAATATTGGAAGAATAGACGCGGATAATAATTATTACGGAAGATGCGATCTTGCGCTAGATAATTCTTGAGTATCTCAAGTAAAGGTTCAAGTTTTAAAACTTGAACCTGTTTTTTTTATTCGCATTGAAAAATTTTCCGAATCTTTTAAACTGCTTTAAATAAAAATACAGTATACTGGAATACTGTATCGTTTTGTGTTTCTGTTTTTTTATTCAGAGTACGCTTCTTAAAAAATTTTAACAGTCTTGATTTTAAAATAAATCAAAGGCTGACTACGAATTTATCCAACGCTAAGACAATATCTATTTTTCCGGTTTTAATTTGAAGATCCATTTCTCCGAGCGTTTTGTAAATTTTTTTAAGCTGGCTTAGAGTAAATCCCCGTAGCTGAGCTACGCCCTTTTGCGCCACGAAAGGATGGAGTTTGGCCAATTTAGCGATTTCATACTGGTTAGTATTTCCTTGAAAATAGAAACTGCCGATTTTTAAAAGATTGCGGAATTGATAAACATACATGGAAAAAATGTAAAAGGGATCATCTCCTTTTTCCAATTGATTGTGTAAAAGCCCCAGAGCTTTTTCTTTATTTTTAGAAGCTAAAGCGTCAATAGTTTCAAAAATATTAGCTTCAATTTTAGATTTGACTAAAAGGTCAACATCGGTTTCGGTAATAATGTCATTCTGACCCGCCTTGGCGGGGAAGAATCCCGTAGAATTAGCACTGGTTATATTAGAACTAGATTCTTCGCTTCGTTCAGAACGACAAGCAAAGCTTATCAGTTTTTCAATTTCGTTATTCATTTGTAAAAGATCATTACCGACATAGATGGCTAATTTATTTATAGCTTCCGGTGATATTTTTCCGCCCAAATCTTGAACTCGTTTCGCTATCCAATTAGCAAGCCTAGCGCCGGATAATTTTTCAAAATTCTGATTTTTAGAGTTAGCCAGCAAAAGCTTAAACAGCTTATTATTTTTTCTGGGCAATTCTTTTTCCCAAAAAACCAGCACTAGATCTTGACCGACTTGCAAGTCTTTTTTATTAAGTTTTAAAAAATTCAGGGCTTTTTGCTGATCTTCCGCGGTTCCGCTTAAAATTAAATTTTTAATTATTACCAATCGCTTGGAAGAAAAAAGCCCTTGAGCACCGACTATTTCAGATAATTTAATCTTTTCGTCATTTTCTTCAAAATCAAAAACATTTAGACCGGAGCCTAATTTATCTTTTTGTAGAAATTTATTTTTTATGGCGCCAACTTTTTCCCATGAACGAAAATCGTCTTCGCCGTATAAAAATAGTAGCATGTATTTAGTATAAAGTATTAGGTATTATTTTCACTACGGCTATGAGTAAAATGAGTGGGTTGTAAAAACTATTTGTTACGTAATTGATTACGTAATCCTATCTAACTCCACCCGCTCGTATTTTTGAGATTTTAGGAATTATTTAATTTTTATCTATCTTTCCCTAACGGATATGTTCATAATTCTGAATTAAATAAATATTTCATAAAGACAGATTACTTTTCAGAGAATTGAACTACTAAATCTTTCATCTGACTCTCAAATTCAGCAATATTATTTTTTAGCAGCACTTTTTTATTTGACATCAGTGATAGGAGTATCGTATCAGTAGGTCTTGCAAATGGGCATCCTGTGCCACAAATAATTTTAATTTCGCTTTTTTTGCGAGGCATATTGCTTGTTCTTGTGAAATAATAATTTGTTCATCTAAAATATCCTCGGCCAGGCAGTTTATTTGTTCATTCGTTAAAACAGATTGGCTTTTTCCGATTATAAAAGCTGAGTAAATGATACCGCTGTTTAATATAATCAGAATAAATATAATTATTTTCTTTTTTATGTTATTGATTTTATTGAGATGTCTCGCTAGGAAAAATATAGAATTTATGAAACTGATATTATACTTTATACATAATACTGAACACTTAATACTATTCGGTTGTCCATTCCAAATTTTGTCCCGGCTCTAAAATTTCCACCCAGATTTGGCCGGGAACGAATTTAACTTCTTGACCAGACTCGTCATAAAAGAATAGTTTGCTGGCCATATCAGATTTATCTTTTTTCCAAGTGCCATGATATTCCTTTCCATTAAAATAATAATGAGCTTCTCCGCTGTCAGAAGTATCATACCATGGGTCGCCTAGTTGAACATTATTATATTGTCCTTCAATTTGTTCCGATCTCGCCATTATCACCGCGATATTTTTAGGAGCAATTCTCTCTCCGTTGTTTCGGTCGGTATCTTCTTTTTTGCCCCAGGTCCTCAAATAAGAATTGCTGGCTTTATCATAATCATAATCCACCGCGTAAATTCCGGCGAAAGCCACCCGCAGATTTCCGCTGTTCGGTCTTTCGCTTTCAGGAGCTTCAGCTTGATGGGGATAGCCGGAAAAATTATTCGTTAACCTATAACCTAACTCTTCGGCACATTTGAAAAGTTTTTCCGGACTGGCATAACCGCTGTCCACTCCGCGAAGCATTCCGTTTTTTCTGAAACAAGGATTCTCTGAGCAAAGGGTTGAAGATTTTCCCGCATCCTGATTGCAATTTATGTTTTCAATTTCATTCCGGTCAAGAATTCCTTGGGCTAAGCCGACAGGATCACCGTTATGAGCTTCCGACCTTCCCCAAGGAACAAAAATAGCGTCCAGTCCTTTGGTTAAATGAATAAAATCATGACGCGCGCTTCGCATAGAACCGACTTCCGCGGGAGTGTTGCAAATATAAACCGCCATTAGTCTTGTAATGGAAGCGGTAATCACCGGCATTTCAATTACCATATCCGCTTCTGAAAATCCGGCGGCCGGACGGGCTGTTTCATCTCCCGGCTGCATAACCGCCAAGGCTCGGCGGTTCCAATTTTCGCAGGCCAATCCGGAAATGGGGCTGACATCACCTTCATTAGCAATAGGCAAATTATTCTGAACAGTATTATTCTCCGGTTGAATTTGCTTAACTCTCTTGGTTCGCATAACACTGCGTCCCACGGTAAAATAAACAATAGCTCCGGCAATTATTACAGCTATAACGGCAATGATTATTTTTTGTTTTTTGGTCATATATTTTTTTTACTAATTACGAATTTATTACTAATATACTAATCCTCTCATTTTAGATTAACAATTCTTTTATATCTTATACTCTCTTTAGTAAAGTAAACTAATAATCCTAGCTTTAAATACTTTGCTTTTAGGTAAGAATATAATTGATCAATATCTTTTTTAGAAAAAATAGTTTTTTCTTTTTAGCTCAATAATTATTTTTCCAAGAACTAAAAAATCAAAAACATAAAAATCTACTTCTTTTTCTCCGTATTCAATTCCCGCTTTTAGCTGTTGTTTGAAATTTATTTTATTCTCCGAAAAGATATTAGCAATTGCTTTCCGATAAAAAATTCCCTTGTGTTCGTAACCGATATCATTAAAAACTTAAAAAATCAAACCTACTATTTTATAAACTTCCTTTTTATAAATTAAATCTTTCTTTAATACCATCTTTTCAAAATTATTAGTATATTCGTATTTGATTAGTAATTAGTAAAGGATTACCTCTGACACCTCGGACAATAATAGGCGCTTCTTTGACCCAGCTTGATTCTTTTTATAATTGTACCACATTTTTTACATTTCCGCTTTTCTCGACGATAAACTTTTAAAACTTTATGGAATCCGCCGGGAGCGCCGGCTGTATCGCGATAATCACTGTCGGAAGTTCCGCGCATTTTAACCGCTTTTTTAAATATTTTTTTAATGGATTTAAAAAGTTTTTCTATTTCTTTTAATTTTAAATCTTTTATTTTTCTCGTCGGTAAAATTTGAGCGTTAAAAAGAATTTCACTGCGGTAAATATTGCCGATGCCGGCGATTAAATTTTGATCCATTAGAACTACGCCAATTAAACTATTCGGTCTTTTATTTAAAATTTCTGTAAATTTTTTTAAGGTGAATTTTCTGCTTAACGCATCTACGCCTAAATTATTTATTTCTTTTAAATTTTCTAATTCATTTGTATTTACTAAAACAATTTTACCGAACTTTCTCAAGTCTGAAAATTCTAAAGTTTTATTATGGTCAATATGGTCTCCTCCTCTCTTTGAGGGGAGAATTGAGGAATGGTGTCGTGTTTTACATTTTGTGTTTTGTGTTTTGAGATAAAAAATATGATGTACATACTGATTAACTTTATCATTAAAATAATCTACGCCATCCCCCTTTTTTAAAAGGGTGATTGAGGGGAATTTGCATTTTGCATTTTGCTTTGTCATTTTGTATTTTGATTTTTGATTTTTAATTTTTACTAATAAGTGCCCTGTCATTTTTAAATGAATGTAGATAGTTTTACCTCCTGATAAATCTATAAAAATATTTTTTCCAATTCTCCGGATTGCTAATATTTTCCGGCTATGAATTTCTTTTCCGAATTTTTTAGCTGAAATATTTTTCACCGCTTTTTTCCAATCACTCCAAAAACCGACGATGGTATCGCCTTTAATTTTTTTATTCAGGTCGCTTACGATGGTTTGTACTTCAGGCAGTTCGGGCATATTTTAGCTTTTAGCTTCTTAGTAAAGTAGCTTTTTAGATGTTTATGCATAAAGTATAATTTCTTTGAGAAAATAACGCAAAAATTGGGGATAAAAAAACTGCCATAATTACATAGTTACAATTTTGGCAGTTAACGTATTACCCATTATTATTTTCAGCTAAACTTAGAATAATACGATCAATACCCTTTTTAGCTTCATGCAAATATTTAGGATCAGACTCTTTTCTATTTGTTTTTAATAACAGTTCACAAGCTAGCTCATAGAGGTACCCTAATATCATCTTGCGAATAACCTTTGGGTTCAGTATTTTTATAAAGCAACCTTCGCCCTGCCCCTTTTCAATAAGTTTATCTAGAAATGTCAACACTTGTTGTTTCTTTTCTTGAATTTTAAGTCTTTCTTCTTTTAAGTCTTCCTCAATTTTTTCAGGATCAGGGAGAAATGTTAACATAACCGCTCTAGTTAATTCTGAGTTTAGAGATATAAATCTCTGATAGTATATAACAATCCTTTGAATTTTAACATGAGCATTAGGATTTTCTTCATCCCAAGCGCTTGTCTTATCGGCCGAGTGTAACTCAGTCATAACAATACTCCAGAAGCAGTTATGAATTTTGAGAATAAGTGCAAGCCTTGAAGGAAAATAACGAAAGATGCTGGATTGCGGAAGATTAGATTCTTTCGCTATTTGAGATATAGTTGTTTGTTCTCCATTTTCCGAAAAAACTTGAATCGCGGTTTTTAAAATCTCATTAGGATAAGTGCTGATGCGCTTAGGCATAATTTTATTCCTCCTAAATAAATTTCGATATTTAATGCTTATACCCTTTTATTAAAGAGCTTATTATTTTATCCTCTAGTCTAATGTATTGCAAAAGATTTGTCAATGGGTTAATCTTGGCCTAAATAAAGAAAAAATCGGATGAATTCCGACTTTATGCATAATGCCTGCCGCCCTAACAGGCAGGCTTAAATATTTAATGACTCCGATTACTCTAAACTATGCTCAATTAATTTTTTCTTTACTTCTTTCTCGCTCACTTCAAAACCGGGCAGGAATTCCACTTTTTCTTCGTAGCTGATGTCGTCAAAATACGCCAGTTGTGTGCGAAATAGTTTTTCATTATATTCCGCGCCGAAGAGTTTTTTGCCTTTTTTGTTAATTTCGTCAATGCTGTGAAAATCTTTGAGGATAAAATATAAATCTACATAATCTTTCCATTTCGCTCTTTGTCCAAGCGTGAAAGCTTTCATTGCCGCCAGCGTGAGTAAATCGGGAAGCCTTATGACTTCTTCAAATTTTTTCTTGCGAGTAATTTCATACGGAAAATTATAGAAAGTCATTTTTATACCGTTTATCATCAAAGTAAACTCTTGACTTTTATTTACTACCGTTTCTTCAATCGGAAAACATTTTTCCAAAATGGATTTTATTCTGCGGTTGTCAAATTCCCTATTGGAAGAAAATAAATCAAAGTCAACGGATCGCCTGTGTCCGATGTGGAGCGCGATCGCTGTTTCGCCAACTAAGTAAAACTTTTTGGAAAATTTAGCGACGAGTGGCAGTAACTCTCTCTGCTTTTTTGTAAGAATTTCCGGATGCATATTTGTCAAAATATAAGTTGAAATAATTTATGATTTCCGGGCGATAGTTCGTTCTGCCGATTTTGGATTTTTTAGATTTGCGACGGAAAATTTCGGCCGTTCTTTCCATACCTAAAATAGAGATGAGTTTTTGCACATCGTCCCAATCGCCATAATTCAAGGTGTGCTCCACAATGGACTCATCTTTCAAATTTTTTAGCTCGCTTTCAGGAACATACCAAAAAAAATGCTTCCGTTTTTTAATAAAATCAATGATTTTTCGCCAGTCTTGCATAGTATTATTGTAGCATATTCCGCCAACTATTTCAACGCTTTTTTTTTATAAAAATTATCTGCTATAACAAGAGAGAAATAACGCAAAAATTGGGGATAAAAAAAGCGGCGTTACGCGTCCGCTCTTGTATGTTGTGGAATATCCGCATTGATATCTAAGCCGTTATCCATTTTATCTTATTCATCTTCTATTTCAAGTACCCAGTTTAGAGCTTTTCCAAACAACTCTAGGTTTTCTATTTCTTCATCTAAAACTAAAAGGAAAAAGTCTTGTGAGTAACCCCTTAATATTTTTGCGGATTTATCTTTGTTCTCTGAGGAACATCTGATTTTCAGATATTCTTCTACTAAAGGATAAATATCTGAAGCTTTGGTTGCTCTTTTCTTTAATTTCTTGATTGTGTCCAGTTTTTTCCTTGCTTCCTCTAGCTTTTCCCTAATTTCTTTTTCTTCCTTCATGTTACTGCCTCCTTCATTTTTTTGATATCTTTTAAGGTACTATAATCTATAAAAAAATTAACTGAATTTTTAAAAAATGTCAATCACTTTACGCTTTATTTAATTCTTGCTCCATACTATATGACCTTACCGCCAATCCCGCTATCAGCCAAAATAAAAGTATTCCAAAATGCGTGGTCCAGAGCCAATGATCAAGGAGAAGTAATAAGCAGAAAGCAATAAGCAGAAAGCGAAATTGATAATTTGATTTTATTAAAAAAATAATTAACGCCGTTAAAAATAAAATTAGACCGATAATTCCCAATTCCGCCCAGATTAGCATAAAAACATTATGCACCGGCTGATATTGCCAAATGGGTTTTTCAATTTCGTCATTTTTTAAAACCGCCCAGGTATAATTTCCCGCGCCGACTCCCAGCCAAAAGTTTTCCTTAATAATTTCTTTGGCTTGATTAAAATACAAACTTCTTTCGCTGATGGATTTTTGCTCTAAGCGTTTTTCCACATTAAAACGAGTGGAAAAATTTTCATGATTTATGCCCGCAAAAATTATTCCGGCTAAAATAAAAATCAATAA
>JAGYNK010000085.1 GCA_018400055.1 Candidatus Moraniibacteriota bacterium | reverse complement strand
TCCCTCCGGATTTGGAACTATTTCATTAATTCTTATTTTTGAAGAATAAATTACCGGTAACGGTTTTTGGGAATTTTCCGCGCCGGGCGTTCCGCCTAAAACATAACTTTCCCGCCAAAGATTTCCATTTTCCTTTTCTAGGGTAAGCCCGTTACCGCTAGCTCCTTGTTCTTTGGAATAGCTAACTTCAAAAATTACCTCTCCCGCGGCATCCTTTAAAGCAATTGTTTCACCGCTATTACTTAAAGAAAAGCTACTGTCAAAAAGCGTGCCTGAATATTCCGGGTGTTCTTCCAAAAAAACATCAGCGTTATCAGCTATAATCGCGTATTCTTGAGAGGCTAAAAAATTACCGCCCTGTCTTGATTTTAAAGAATGATTGGCGTTTCCTTCAAAAAATTTCCAGTCTGATAAATCTACCAAAGTATCACTAAAATTAAAAACTTCAAACCATTCTCGCCGACTGTCTGTGCCTTCCAAGTCATACATTATTTCATTAATTATCACGGAACAATTTTCAGCCGCAGCATTTTTTTCCCCAACAAAAAAACCCGAGTTAATTGTCAGGATGGTAAAAAATATTAAAAGCGCCCTCCTTAGTAAAAAGGTTTTCATTTAGGTAACTTCCTCTTGCTGTCCGGCTTTATGAATCGCTTTCCCTAGTTTTCTAATTTCTTTGTGCTGCGCTTTTCCTTGCAGTTTCATAATGATGCCTTTTATTTTATACGGGTCGGGCACATGCCAAAAAACAAATCTGGTTACAGTTCCGGCTGTCTGAATATGAACATCTCCGTAATTTAAAATACTGGGAATTATGCCTTCTGTTTCAGTAGTAACATCTTGAATCTTAGACAACTCCAACTCGCTTATATGACGCATAAAAAGTCCTTTCTGCTCAATATTTATAACTCTCTTGTCGGTAATAATCCAAACATCAAAATAATAATCAATCCATATTAAAAAAATATAAATCCAAATCAGTAAAGCTAAACTGCTCCCGACAAAAAAAACAAGTGGGCGCATATCTGTTCCGCTGAAAATGTTCGCAGAATAAAAATAAGAAAAGGCGCTAAAAAATAAAGTTAAAAAAAACACTATCAAAAAAACCAAAAAAAATTGCTTTAAAATGTCAAACCAATGTCTTCGGACAATTAATAATATCTTCTCATTAATGTTTTGCCCCTTGAAGTGAAAATTTTGAAATCTTTCCATATATCCACAAATATACAAATTATTTTACAAATCTACAAATAAATTAAATCTCTCTTTTTAAATTTATTGTTTGTAGATTTGTAGCAGGATTTATATGTTCGTGGACAATTAAAAGCCACTATTATTTAATCCGGAAAAATCAAGCATCTGTTCCCATGGCAAGGAAAAAAACAAAGCCACATTGGAAATTAATAATATAATAAAAACCAAAACAAAAATCACCAGCATAACAAAAGAGCTCATTTTATTAATAGAATATTTAACAATATGAAACACGACAAATAAAGCCGCCAATAAAAAACTGATAAAAGCAATAAAATAAAATATCCCGATAATGTTTAGCATATTGTGTATTTTTTTGTCATTACTAGAAATCTACCGGCTGGCAGACGACGAAATAGTTTCGCAACAACACTTTAAAAAACTCATATTGTGCCGATAATTAAATTATGGAATTGTCGCACTTCGTTCCGTCATTATTCCATTCCGCTCGCAACGACAGTAAATTTATGCTTATAAATTAAATTAGTCTTTCCTGTCCATCTTCAGGAAAATCATAACCCAGATGATTAAAAGCGCTTCTGGTAACCACTCTTCCTTTAGGGGTACGTGCTAAAAAACCGACTTGAATTAAATAAGGCTCGTAAACATCTTCTATGGTTTGAATTTCCTCTGAAGCCGCTGCGGCTATAGTTTGCACTCCGACTGGTCCGCCGTTAAATTTTTCAATGATGGTTTTTATAATATGCCGATCGGACGGCTCTAAACCTAAATTGTCAACCTCTAACATTTCCAGCGCCTTTCTGGCAATTTCTTTATTTATCAAATTAAAATTATTAACCTGAGCAAAGTCGCGCGCTCTTTTAAGTAAACGATTAGATACCCGCGGCGTCCAGCGACTGCAAGAAGCCAGCTCTGAAGATCCGCTATCATTAATTTCCATTCCCAGTATTTGACTGGATCTTTTAATAATCTCCTTTATTTCACTATCCGTATAAAAATTTAATCTATGTGTAATACCAAAACGATTACGCAAAGGATTGGAAATTGAACCCAATTGAGTAGTTGCCCCGATTAAAGTAAATTTGGGCAGGTCTAATTGAAGCGTTCTGGCGGAAGGTCCTTTACCCACAATAATATCCAGCTTATAGTCTTCCATGGCCGGATACAAAACCTCTTCCACTACCTTATTTAATCTGTGAATTTCGTCAATAAACAAGACATCTCCATCGTTAAGATTGGTTAATATGGAACCTAAATCGCCCACCCTTTCAATAGCCGGTCCGGAAGTAATTTTAATGCTTACTCCCATCTCTTTGGCGATAATATAAGACAGGGTGGTTTTACCTAATCCGGCTGGTCCGTAAAGAAGAACATGCTCAATCGGCTCCTTTCTTTTTTTAGCCGCCCGGATTAAAATATCCAAATTTCGTTTGGCTTTTTCTTGACCCACATATTCAGAAAAACTCTGCGGTCTTAATGTAATATCTAATTTTTTATCTTCCAATTTTTCCTTGGAATTAGTAATAGTCATAAAAAATAAAACATGAAACACAGAACACGGAAAGTCTGATTTTTTGTTTTATGTTGCATATCATATTGCATACAGTATATAAGCCTATAAGTTAAACTTTTTTCCTTAATGCTTAATGCGCACTGCTTACTGCATTCTAGCATTACTTGACAAAAAAATAAAGCTATGCTAAGCTTAAACGTCAGACGGTAAAGTAAATTCATTTTCATAAATCTGTAGGCAATTGGGAATTGCTATCTTTTATTCTCAGTTTAGGGGACTTTTTTGTCCAGATCTGGGCAGGGCGGTTTCGGCGGCGCTGTTCCTCGACACTGTTCTCTCCCTGAAGCTCCTATGTTTCAGGACGTCTACAGATTTATGAAAAGGAAAAAGTTCTTTGAGTTAACTAAAAATTTGAAGATGGGAGAAGAGAAATGAACAGAATGGGACTTTTATTTTTAATGTTGTTAATAATGATAATTTGCGGTTGCGCTGGCCACACCACTAAGCAAACCGATAACACCATGGCACCAAAAATAACAAATCATGAAAACATTATCATAATAGCATGGGACAATAATTTTCTCTGTTCCACGCAAACCCAAAAAGCAGAAAAGAGAGAATTTGGAAAATCAGGAGAAGTCATCGCCTATTTTCCAATAGGTTTTAAAAAATATAAATTCCCTATAAAAATAATTTATCCGCTGGCCACACCGTTGGCCTCTTCACGCCTTACAAACTATTGGATATGCGTAGGCAGTGAGAGGTGTCATTTGTTTTCAAGGGAGATTATAAAATAATAACAACCTTCAGAGAAATTAAGAGCCCGGGTGCTTATCAATTCCGCGCTCTTTTTTATTTTTCATTTTATTTCCTTAATCTCATCACTTCCCAATTCCTGATTTATTTTTTTAACCAAACTTTGGCGATTCAGCCAAATTTCATTCGCCCAATTGGAACTTCCGGTTTCAATAAAAATCTTTCCTTTTTTGTAAAAGCGGGGCCTTATATTTACCTCCCCCATTTTCCCATATTCCCTTTTTATAATTTTTTCAAAAATATAAAAAACCGTCTTTTCGTCTAAGTCTATCCTTTTGTTAAAGCGCTTGATGTTTAAAAAATTTTTTAAAAGTTTCATATTTATAATTTTATTATTCCCGCGCAGGCGGGAATAATAAAAGTAAGTCTTGTCATTTAAACTAACTTACTTTTTAATCGGCATAATAATATAAACATAACCAGCCAAAACCTTTCCGGTTTTATTATCTATCGCCTTTAATCCCACCGGAGAAGATTCATTATTTACGGAAATAGCCACATTGGAAGAAAAAATAGCATTTACTCCATCTATAACATAACGCGGATTTAAAAACACCTCCTGAGATGGTCCAATTATATCAGCTTTTAATCTTGTTTTATTTTCGCCTAATTCTTGAGATTGCGCTTGAATAAATAAATCTTTCTTTTTTGAATCAATGTTAAGACTAATCTCCCCTGATTTACTGTCAGCAAAAACATTGGATAGCTTAACTGCCCGCAAAAAATCCTCCTTAGCCAGCACCGCCCGCGTATTAAATTTTTTCGGTATAATCTGTTTGTATTCTGGAAATTTGCCGTTAATTAAACGAGAAACTATCTGCACTCCATCTATTTCAAAAAATATTTGATTTTCTTCTATGGCAATGTTTATCTTTTTGGTTTCATCATCAATAACGCGCGTTATTTCAGAAAGGGTGTTAAAGGGAATAATAATTGATTTTTTTTCACCTATAAAATTCTTATAATTTTCCCCTATACTGTCATTTTTAAGTTCTAAATTAATTTCAGCTAAACGAAAACTATCCGTAGCCGCCATAGTTATTTTATTTTCTAAAAAATAAGTGTTTACTCCTGAAAATTCCGGGCGATTTTCATTTACAGACACACAAAACAATATCCTTGAAATAGCCTCCTTAAATTTATGAGCCGGCAAAGAAATTAGATAATTTCCTTCCAATTTGGGAATAATGGGAAAATCTTCAGCGCCTAACCCTTTTATTTTAGCGCTATAATTTCCACTGGTTATGTTTAAAATTTTATTTTTATCCTCCAATAATACTTTTTCCTCTTTGGGTAAATTATTAATAAAATCACCTAATAATCTGGCCGGCACAGTTATTTTTCCTTCTTTTTCTATTTTAGCTCCTATTTTCATAAAAACACCTATTTCTAAATTCGTAGAAGAAAATTTTAATTGACCATTTTCCGTTTCCAGCATAATATTTTTTAAAATAGGCAGGGTGTTTTGTTTCCCTGTTATCCTCTCCGTTGTAAATACCGCTTTTCTGAAATTATTCTGGGTACATATTAATTTCATATAATTAAATTATTTAATTTACTATTACTATTATAGAGTTAATAATTGTGCATAAACCCAAAAAAAGCTTTTAAATAGATATTTTTAAACCCAATAACAATGAATAATTTATTTATAAATAAACAAATAACTAG
>JAGYNK010000084.1 GCA_018400055.1 Candidatus Moraniibacteriota bacterium | reverse complement strand
TCGGTTTTCTCAATTTGTTTTGCATTCTCTTCTCTTTCTACATCATCCTTTTTGTCCCGTTCACCATTAACTGTTTTTTTAACCTTACTTGTTTCTTTTTGCTTGTCATACTTTTTGCCTGCCTTCTCTTTGCTTTCCAAGGAAGGCACACTATCCGCTCTTACAATTATAAACCTCAAAATATCTTTTTCCAAATAAAGTTTTTCATTTAATTTATCCACGGTATTTTTCGATCTATTCTCAGATTTTTGATCATCTTTTTTCTCATCCAATTTAAATCTGTTGGCTATAAATGTTCCTCTGGTTTCATTTTCTATCGCATAAGCCATTTTTCGCTTATCGGAGAAATTGAAATCCAAAAATTCCCCTCCTTCTGAGATAATGATTTTTTTTATCTTCTCTTTAATCTTAACCATTTCCGCTTCCTTGGATTCTCCGACAAGATAACATATTTCGTATTCCATATTATAATAAATTAAACTGATTATTTATTGTTGGCTATTTAAAACGCCCTTTCTCAAACTCTAAGTCTGCAAATAAATTATTTCCTGTCCGTATAAAATAATGATTTGAAAAATCCTATCAAAAAAATCCCGCTTTGATAGGCTCTCTCCGCCCTTATCCCGATTTAAAACCGGGCGGAGCGGACTTAGGACTTTTCTGATTGTGGTTAAAGCTTAGCACGAGATACTATTTTTGGCAAGCCATTTCCATCTTGCAAATATCTTATTCTGATGTATTATAAAAAAGCATTAATTAAAAAACTAAAAAACATATAATTCAATATTTTAATAAAAAGCGCGTTATTTTTCTTTTCTTGACGATCCTCTTTTTAGCAGGAACGTTTTTTGTTTTTCTTTATGCTAAAACCAATACTAAAGAATTTACTTCCAAATCATTGGCTGTTTTTGAAAAAGTCTCACGGCTTTTACCTATTGAACCGGACACCAAAAAAGAAATTAAGGTCGCCAGCCAACTAGCGGACATTTTAACCAAACAAGACGACCTCACCAGAACCTTCCTCGTCCTGCTTCAAAATAATATGGAATTGCGTCCCGGTGGCGGATTTTTAGGACAATATGCTATTTTGGAAATTAAAAATGGAGAAGTTATTTCCACTTTCGTGGAAGATGCCAATCTCTTGGATCAAAGAATTTACGCTAAAATTCCGGCACCTTATCCCTTTAAAAGAATGATGCAAATTAAAAAATGGAAATTCAGAGATTCTAATTTTTCTCCCGATTTTCCCACTAACGCTGAAAAAGCTGAATACTTTTACAGTTTAGCCAGAGGCAAAAAAGATTTTGATGGAGTCATTGCTATCAACGCCGATGTCTTAAATCATATCTTGGAACTAACCGGTCCTATACGGGTTCCTGGATACTCCGCCACTTTTACCAGCCAAGATGCCTCCATAAAACTTGAAGACATCGTAGAAAAAGTTTATTTGGCTAATCCGGATATGGACAGCCGCAATAGAAAAGCTATCTTAAAAAGCATGGCTTCCGTCATTATTGACAAGCTTTCTTCCTTGCAAAATATACCTCGCTTGGCTAAATTTGCCCAAGAAGAATTGCACAACAAAAATATTATGCTTTATTTTAAAGATTCCGATCTTCAATCCCTGGTTCAAAGTGTGCATTGGGACGGATCCGTATCTCAAGACTGGGGAAACGATTATCTTATGTTAGTAGACGCCAACATGGGAGCCTTGAAGTCAGACTATTACATTCGTCGCTCTCTTAACTACGAGATCGATTTTACGCAGGAAAAACCGATTGCTACCGTCAAATATCTTTACAAGCATACCGCCACTCACGGCGACTGGCGTACCAGTGATTATCATTCTTACATTCGCCTTTATGTTCCACAAGGTTCCAATCTTATAGAGCGTAAAATGGTCAGCTATCCGCTTATTGAAGAAGATTTTGGAAAAACTTATTTTGGTTTCATCGTCCATGTTCTTATTAACCGAGAAACGGAAGCTTTAATTAAATATGAGCTTCCCGATTATATCACGCCTGATAATTATGAACTGCTTATTCAAAAACAGTCCGGTATCGGAACTGTTCCGGTAACTATCCACCTTAAAACTTCCGAGGGAGAATTTACTCAACAAGGAGAACTAAAAAAAGATTTGAAGTTTACTTTGGATAAATAGAAAACTTTCGCTTATACAAAACTTTTAAAACATCCATAGAGGCATCTATAGATGCCTCTATTACAAAAAGAATCCCTGAATAAATTCAGGAATTCTTTATCTCCCCCTTTTCTAAAGGGGGATTTAAGGGGGATTTTTACTCTCATTTATCCATATACTATTTCTCTGCGACCGCAATAAAACGGTATATAAATCTTAAAAGAATTTGAAATTAGCAAAGAATAAAAAAACTCAGGTCGGGAGACTTGAATCAATATAGACAAAGTAAAAATGAAAGCCCTCTTATTTTTTAATCTTATTCTTTATCTTTGTAATATTTGCTTTCAGTTTGGGTAAATCATCTATCACCACACCCCAAGTCAATTCAAGATCTACGCCAAAATACTCATAAATTAGAATATCTCGCATACCAGAAACTTTCCTCCACGGCATTTCAGAATATTGTTCTTTTATTTCCGGAGAAATGTTCTTTATTGCCTCTCCAATAATTTCTATCCGCCGCATAATTGAATCTTGCATTTGCGGAGAATTGAAAAAATCATTAATGGTTTTATTTTTAGTATATTTTTCAATCAATTCTATACTTTCCAAAACATGGTCTAGTAATATCAAAGGATCTTTAACCTTACCCATAAATTATTTTTTCTTCTTTTAAAATTCTTTCCTTCATCGCAGGATAAATAGACTTATAAGTAATAACATCCACATTTTTATTTAACGCTTCCTGCAAATCTATTTTTAGTCCCGCCAAATCTAAAAGAGTTTTTCCTTTTTTCAATTCCACTACAAAATCAACATCGCTATCTATTCGCGCGTCTCCTCGGGCATACGACCCAAAAATCGCCGCTTTCTTGACTTGATTTTTTTTCATCACTTCAAATACTACCTGCTCATCTATTTGATTTTTAGCTTTTACTTTATTCATATTGATTTTTTCTATTTTCAGAATGGCACAAAAATCCAAATTTTGCAAATTTATTTTTCTTTTCTCTCCCCTTTTTTAAGGGGGAGATGTCCATAGGAAAGAGGGGGTGCGAAACACCACCAGTAAAACCATAATCACCAAAAATAAAAACCATTTCCCATATACCATTTCTCTGCGACCGCAACAGAATGGTATATAGATTTTAAAAGAATTTGAAATCGGCGAAGAATAAAAAAAATTAAGTTGGAAAAACTTAAAGTTAAAAAAATATAACAATAATAAAACTGGATCCAGGTAAGCGGAATCCCTGTCTGCCTTTGACAGAAAACCGTCGCTTTAATCTGAGCCAGACTACAGAAAACATTCGAACCGGAATTTGTATGAAAGACGTTTGATAATATCTATTTATTACTCTCTTTATATTTCTTCCAGCCTTTTTTAACTAAATACTCATTCATTCTTTCTTTATCTGTCAATCCATCTAGAAAATTTCTAAAGTTTTCAGTTTCCTTTTTCTTTTTACTAAATTCTTTTTTAACAAAATCAATTGCTTTCTGAATATTTAAGTCATCTGTTCCATTAATATCTACGATGATTGAATTTCTATCATTTGCCCCATTTGAAAGAATCATTTTTTTAACCTGATAATTACTAGCTGGCACAGTATCAGCAATCCACTCATCACCCTCAAATCCATTATTATATACTCCCTTAAGCACCTCTGTTATTTCTGGTTTTCTAATATCTAATCCATCAGTATTAATCTCTAAAACTAAACCACAACTGGGCAATCGCACCATATTTATTATGCCATATCCAGAATTATATTTGGGAACCTTGATAACTAAATCCCTTCCGCCTCTACCCCGAGCATAAGAATACTCAACCATTTTCTGATTTGTAGACATATAAACCCCCAACTCATTTCCATCTCCTATTTTTGTCGGATCACTTTCATTGACATTGCCTGGGACTAATTTATCTTTCAGTTTCTTAATAGATAAATCTTCAGGGTTTACAGTAAGCGCTCTAAATAACTTCTCTGGTTTCTTTTCCTTTTCTTGGCTAGATGAAATTATAGAACTCTTAAGACTTGCAAGATTTTCTAAATATTTATCTCCCTCCTTTAGATACTTACTTTTAATAAAATCTGTAAATTTTTTCATCTCTTCTTTATATTTAGATAATCTTCCTTCTAATTCACTCCTCTGCTGATCATTTAAATTTTCTGTTTCTAAATTATAATCCTCTTCGCTTCCGATATATAATCTAAAAACAGACTCATCTCCTATATCAGCGAATTTTATTTGTAGGTCAACTGGAATATTCCCTCTTATTTCTTCATAATAATTTTTTACTAAATTTTCTACAGTTTTCCTGTAATTTTTATTCTTCTCCTTAAAATCTTCAGCAGATTCATTCTCAGCTTCTACTATAACCCATGGCGTTGGAATTCCCCAATCAGCATGTCCCTCACAAGACTGAGAAGTAGGTATATTCAAAATATTAAAAGCCGTGACAGTCTCCACTATTCCTTCGTCCATTTTGCCACCTATTTCATCAACTCTCTTTTTAATTTCTTCACGCCTTTCATCCCATTCAGATTCTCTTTTTTTATATTGACCATCAGAATTTTCTTGAGAATTATTTCCATTTATTTTCTTCCTAATGCTTTTTATTTTTTCTTGATCGATTTTATTTTGAATTCTTTCCGCTTTTATTAAATCATCAAATGTTTCGGGTTTGTTTGAATCTTTTTCTATTAGGTCGTCAAAAGTTTCAATTGTATCTGGATCCTTTCTTTTCAGATCATCGAAGGTTTCAGGCTGTGGTTTTCCTGCTTTTATTAAATCATCAAATGTTTCGATTGTATCCGGGCTTCCTTTTTTGAGATCATCAAATGTATTAATCGATCTGGTGTCCCGATTTCCTATAGAATCGCTTTCTCCATCTTTTATTGCGCTACTCTCGATGGGTTGCTTATAAAAAGACTCACCTTCGCCCATAATTCAAAGTTTATATTTTTTAATAAATGATTATAAAAAAAATTTAAGATATTTCTTCTCTTGTTTTAACTATTTTTCCTTCTTTGCATTTGGGACATTTTATGCCTTCTAATTCATGCAGTGGAATTATATTTTTATTCTCGCAAATGCAGTCTTCCTTAAATTTTAAACAATTGAGGCAAAACTTGTCCTTTTTATAAATTATCGCTCCGCTATTGACCAATTCGCGAAATGATTTTTTAGTTAAAGTCTCTGCATCTTTTACAAAATCGTGTTGATCCAATGCGACTTCCTTTCCATCCTTTTTTAAATAAACATGAGGACCAGTATCTATTATTTCGAAATCACAAGATTTGGAATGAGTTTTATTTAATTTTCCGCTATCATCACGTTTATAATCAGAGCTTGGGGAACAATGATAATTATAAATGATTGGCATATGTTTTATATTTTAAAAACTTATATTTTAATTATACCACAAAAGTTCAACCTCTCATCTTGGGTATATAAAAAACCCCGTGAAATGGGACTTTCTGAATCTGAGCGGGTGAAGGGAATCGAACCCTCGTCCTCAGCTTGGAAGGCTAATATAATAACCATTATACGACACCCGCTTATCTAGTAGCATTATATCCAAATAAACGCCTTTGTCCAGTTTTATTTTCTCCGACATTTGACATCACTGCCATTCTCCCATAGCCTTTAGATAAATCATTAAAAAAAACTAAAAAACAATGACTAAAAAGCTAGATACAATCATCTGCCACTACGCTGAAATTGGAATTAAAGGCGGAAACCGACATTATTTTGAAAAAATACTGGCAAAAAATATCAAAGAAAAACTAGCCAAAGAATTACCGAATAATTTTAAAAGCATACAGAGAATTTCCGGCCGCATATTGATAAAATTAACAAGTAAAGAAATTAAAACCTCGCTTACTGCTTATCGCTTACTACTTACTACTTGCTTCGGTATTGCCAATTTCTCTTTCGCTTATGAGTCCGAACAAGACATTAAAACGCTTAAAAAAGATTGCTGGGAATTAATTAAAAATAAAAAATTTAAAACTTTTCGTATTACCGCCCAACGATCACAAAAAAAATTTCCTCTGACTTCTGAAGAAATTAACCGAGAAATCGGCGCTTATATCGTTGAAAAATCCGGAAAAAAAGTCAATCTAAACAATTCGGACATAAATTGTTTTATTGAAATTGTTGAAAAGCGCGCTTTTATTTATCTGAAAAAAATAAAAGGTCCGGGCGGAATGCCGGTGGGAGCTAATGGAAAAGCTTTAACGCTTCTTTCCGGCGGAATAGATTCGCCTGTCGCCGCTTATTACGCTCTCAAGCGCGGAGTAAAGACCGACTTCATCCATTTCCATTCCATGCCCTACACCTCTCCGGCTTCCATAAAAAAAGTAAAAGATCTTGCCAGAACACTAAATAAATTTCAACTGACAACAAAAATATATCTAGTTCCTTTGGCAGACATTCAAGAAAAAATCGTTTCAGAAACTCCCGAAAAATTAAGAATAATTCTTTACCGCCGCATGATGCTGCGTCTGACAGAAAATATCGCGCGCGACAAAAATTATCTGGCGCTTTATACCGGTGAATCTGTCGGGCAAGTCGCCTCCCAAACTTTAGAAAATATAAACGCAACAGAAGACGCCATTAAACTTCCCATTCTTCGCCCGTTAATCGGATTTGATAAAGAGGATATTATTGAAAAAGCCAAAGAAATCGGAACTTACGAAACATCCATATTACCTCATGAAGATTGTTGCACCCGCTTTGTTCCCCGACACCCGGAAACCAAAGCCAATCTAAGAGAAGTTTACGCGGCGGAAAAAAAACTAAACATTGAAAAAATGACAAAAGAAGCTGCTGAAAATATCAAAACTGAAATTATTAATTATTAATTTCCTTGAATTACGAAATGATTAATCCTATTGTCATTGCGCTTGTCCGCCTTT
>JAGYNK010000083.1 GCA_018400055.1 Candidatus Moraniibacteriota bacterium | reverse complement strand
AGTTCAGAAACACGGAGATAAATATTATATAATCCGACTATCTAAACTTTTCGGAAAGCCGGCTATTTCTCAAGATGCTAAAAAAAGTTTTTTTGATGTGATGTTGGAATTGGGAAAGAAAAATAAAAAAGTCAAAGCGGTGAATGAAGAAACTAGTTGTTTTACTTACGCGCTTGATTTAGCTAGAGAAACTAAAAAAATTATTGAAGATAAAGAGCCTTTTGGAATTTACCATATTGTTAACAGTGATCCCTGCACTTGGTATGAAGCGGTGGTGGAATTATACAGGCAAGCGAAATTAAAAACCGAAGTTACTCCGGTTAGCGGAGATGAATTTCCGCGTCCCGCTAAACGACCGTTTTATTCCGTTTTATTAAATACGAAATTAAAACCGTTGAGAAGTTATAAGAAAGCGCTGGGGGAATTTTTAAAATCAAGCAGTAAATAGCAGTATTGTAAAAAAATATGGCGTCATGGATATTATTATTCAATGACGCTTTTAATTTTAGATAAATGTGGAAAGAAAGAAATATAGATTTAAATCTATATTTAAATCTATATTTCTTGAAAGACCTGGAAATTTAGTTAATGTGTTGCGCTGATGAAATTTTTAAGAAGCTAAAAAAGAAGCGTTGAAGGATTTTTTAAGAGAGAAAAATTAGTTAGCATTAATTTTCTGTGATCAAATACGCACTATTATTTAATGCAATTAAAATTATGTTGTAAAAAATTTAAGATGTCATTAGGCGTTGAATCAAATCCTATAAATGTTGTATATCCACATTCTTCACCTTTCTTTTCACAGCTTAGTATATAATCTTTTTTAGTATTATTTATTACTGTGCCACCAAGTTCTTCGTCTAATTCCTTCATTAAATCTTGTCCATTAAAATCGCCATATGCAAATATATTAGCATTTGGAAATCTTTTCCAAAATTTTTTAACAATATTCAAATTAATCATTTTATTATCACTAACATCAAGACTGCTAATATGTGGTAATTTTGTAATCAATTCAATCATTAACTCTTCTGATATAACTTTCGTTGGATAAAGCAAACCATTATTTGGATTATACTCTATATCATGTTGAAAAAGAGCATCTTCTGCTTTTTTACTTAACCCACATTTAATTATAACGTCTAATAATTGATCATTTCTTTGATCAATATGTCTTTTGTTTTCTAATTCCGATATTCCTCGTCGGGTCGCATTTTTAATCATCTCTGATGCTTCCTTGTGTCCATGCTCACGTCCTACTTCATAAGTTTGCTTTCTCTCCTCACTCATATTTTTTTGCTCGTCCGTCATCATTTTCTCAGCTTTTTTTATTTCTTCCCTAGATGGTTTATATTGTTCTTTCATATTGTTGTTGGTTAATTATTAAATTGTGTAATTATATAACAAGTTATGCTTGACCTAAAAACAAATTATTAAGAAATCTAAAAAGCGTTAAAAAACTTTCTAGCAATAAATTTGTATGTCCTATAATCTCGTGATATATTAAAATTATATCATTTTTAAGTAAATACGCAATAATTTTAAAAATAAATGAATTATTTAAAAAAACAAGATTTAAAAGTTTATCAGGCGGTTAAAAATGAGGAGAAAAGGCAAAGGGAGGGGATAGAATTAATCGCTTCGGAGAATTACGCTTCACCGGCAGTGCGGGAAGCGCTGGGTTCGGTTTTTACCAATAAATACAGCGAGGGCTATCCGGGTAGAAGATATTACGGAGGGCAGGAATATACGGATGTGGTGGAAAAATTAGCCATTGAAAGAGCGAAAAAATTGTTTGACGCGGAGCATGTGAATGTTCAGCCGCTTTCCGGCGCGCCGGCCAATATGATCGCTTATAACGCAGTGTTAGAACCGGGAGACAAAATATTGGGAATGAACCTTTCGCATGGGGGGCATTTGACTCACGGACATCCGGCCACTTTTTCCGCCGAAATATATAATTTCGTCAGTTATAAAACCGAAAAGGATGGAAAAATAGATTACGCTAAATTAGAAAAGCTAGCTACTAAAGAAAAGCCTAAGTTAATCTTAGCCGGTTTTTCCGCTTACACACGTCAGTTAAATTACAGAAAATTCAGCGCTATTGCCAAAAAGGCAAAATCCATTAGTATGATAGATATTGCTCATATTGCCGGTTTAATCGCCGGAAAAGCTGTTTCCAATCCGGTTCCTTATTTTGATATCGTAACTACGACTACCCATAAAACTTTGCGTGGTCCGCGCGGGGGAATGATTATGTGTAAAGAAAAATATGCCAAAGCGATTGACAAAGCTGCTTTTCCCGGATTTCAGGGCGGACCGCATATGAACAATATTGCCGCCAAAACGGTCGCATTCGGAGAAGCGTTAAGGCCTGATTTTAAAAAATACGCCATGCAGATCATTAAAAATGCAAAAGTTTTAGAAAAAGAGCTTAAAAAATACGGATTTAAAATAATGTTCGGAGGAACGGACAACCATATGCTTTTAATAGATGTTTTTGGAAGTAAAGGAATTACCGGGAAAGAGGCAGAAGTGGCTTTGGATAAAGCCGGACTTACGGTAAATAAAAATGTTATTCCCGATGATTCCAGAAATCCGATGGATCCCAGCGGAATCAGAATCGGAACACCGGCAGTGACTACGAGGAGAATGAAAGAAAAAGAAATGGTTATTATCGCCGACTGGATAAACCAAGCCGTAGAAAAAAGTAAGAATGAAAAAGAATTAAAAAATATTAAAAAGGAAGTGACTAGGTTTTGCAGAAATTTTCCGATTTATTAGTAATTGGTAACTAGTAATCAGTAACTAGTAATTAGTAGTTAATAATCAGAAATTATCAAGAGAAATTATTAGCATATTCCATTGAATTATAAAACATAATAAATGTGTCATTCTGAGCGAAACATAGTGGAGCGAAGAATCCCGAACGAATAGCGCTGATGCCTTGAATAACGGGACTCGCAATGACATTTCGTAATTTAATATAATTAGTAAAGATATGTCCAAAAAAATTAAAGGCATAATTCTGGCCGGAGGAACCGCTACGCGCTTGTTTCCGCTAACAGCCACGACTTCCAAACAGCTTTTACCGGTTTATGACAAGCAAATGATTTTTTATCCGCTGAATATTTTGATTAAAGCCGGAATTAAGGAAATTTTAATTATTGTCGCGCCGGACCATTCCGGACAGTTTTTGAATTTACTAGGATCAATTTTTGAGAAATACAATATTCATCTTGAGTTTAAAGTGCAGAAAGTTCCCAAAGGGTTAGCGGACGCTTTTATTGTGGGCGAGAATTTTATTGACAATGACAATGTGGCTATGGTTTTGGGAGATAATATTTTTGAAGACAGCACGCGTTTAGCCCAAGATATAAAATCATTTAAAAAAGGCGGAATGATTTTCGCCAAAGAGGTATCTGATCCGGAGCGCTTTGGCATTGTGGAATTTGATAAAAACGGGAAAGCCATATCCATTGAAGAAAAGCCGGAAAAACCCAAAAGTCGCTATTGCGTAACCGGCATTTATGTTTACGATTCCGATGTGGTGAAAATCGCCAAAAGACTTTCTCCTTCAGGCAGAGGAGAAATTGAAGTCACCGATATCAATAAAAAATATTTAAAAATGAAAAAATTAGCAGTTAATAAAATAAAAGGCGCTTGGTTGGACGCGGGAACTTTTGATTCACTTTTGGAGGCGGGAGCTGTTGTGAAAGAAAAAAAGATCTATAAGGATTTTGATCCGATTATCAATAAGGCCATAAAAGAATTTAATGAAGAATTGAAAGCATTGGCCAAAAAGAGACTTATTTAATTAACCACGAATGTGCAAATCTTTTTACAAATTTGTAAATTCCCTAATCAATATTTTATTTATTATTTGTAGATTTGCGGCTGATTTTTAAATTCGTGAGAACAAAAAATTATGAAAATTAAAAAAGCCATTTTGCCGGTAGCCGGTTCAGGTACCAGATTTTTGCCGGCTACCAAAGCTCAGCCTAAAGAAATGCTGTCCGTTGTGGATAAACCGATAATCCAGTATTTAGTGGAGGAAGCGGTAACGGCTGGTATTGAAGAAATTATATTCGTTACCGGTCGCGGAAAACGTGCCATAGAAGACCATTTCGACACATCATTTGAACTGGAGCATACTTTAGAAAAAAATTACAAAAAGAAATCCTTGCAAGAAGTGAAGAGAATAGCCAAGCTGGCAAAATTTTCTTACGTACGCCAGCCGGAACCTTTAGGTGACGGACATGCCATTCTTTGTGCTCGGCACTTGGTTTCAAAAAATGAGCCGGTAGCGGTTTTATTTGGAGATGATTTGGTTGAGAGTAAAACCCCTTGCATTAAACAATTGATAAGTATTTATAAAAAATATCAAGATCCAGTCATAGCGCTAACCAGAGTTTCCAAAAAAGATATCAGCAAATTCGGAGTGGTGGATCCCGTTAAATTGGATAATCGGACTTATGAAATAAAAAGTTTCGTGGAAAAGCCTGATCCGGAAAAGGCTCCTTCCGATCTGATTGCTGTGGGAAAATACATAATAACACCGGAAGTTTTTGATAAATTGGAAGAATCAAGAAATGATGCCGGAGAAATAAGACTGGCCAACGCCTTTATCAGAATGATTAAAAATAAGCGTCCGATTTACGGTTATGAATTTGAAGGAACCAGATATGATTGTGGGGATAAATTCGGTTTTATTCAAGCCACTATCCAAATGGGCTTGAAACACCCTGAAGTAAGAAATAAATTGAAAAAATATTTAAGAAACTTGAAAATTTAACCGGTGAGGCCCCGTGGATTATTTAAACAATCAGACCTATTTTAATTTCTCTGATTTCAAACCAAAATATTATCAGCTAATTAAAATTTTTAAATTTTTTAAATAAGCTTTGCTTATGTATTGGATCTATTTAGTAGTTTTTATTTTAATGGTGTTAACTCCCGGAATTATAAAAGATTCAAATGCAATTCTGAGCGAGGAAAATATGGAAGAAATAACCATCTTTTTGTTAGGCATAGT
>JAGYNK010000082.1 GCA_018400055.1 Candidatus Moraniibacteriota bacterium | reverse complement strand
CCGCTTTGAGTTCCTCGTCCACAGATTTGACAAACTTTAGACATATTAATGCTTTAACTGTTCTAATTGTTCCATCACTTCGCTTGTTGAAACTATTGAATATTTTTAATATTTCAACATTTTCAACATTTTTGACAGTTAGAATAACTTGAACATTTCTAGGGTTGCTTAATTACAAAGTTTACATTATCATAGGAATTAAGTTTTAGCAAGTGATGAAATAAAAATCACTAATCAACACGAATTATGTCGCGAATAATTTCTAATAAAAAATGAAAATTATTGGTGATAATTAGAGTGTGATTCTTGCAGATTAGGGATTTAAATACTTTTATGCTTAGCGAAATTGTTTTAATCAGTTTTTATTTGATTATTCTTCTTTACACCATCATAATTCATGAAGTTTCTCATGGAATGGTGGCTTTGTGGTTGGGCGATCAGACAGCTAAATATGCCGGCAGACTTAATCTTAATCCGGCACGCCACATTGATCCCTGGGGTTCTATCGCGGTGCCTCTTTTAATGCTGGCGATGACCGGATTCAAGTTTGCTTTCGGCTGGGCTAAGCCGGTGCCTTATAATCCTTACAATTTAAAAAACCAAAGATGGGGTCCGGCGCTGGTGGCTTTCGCAGGTCCGGGCATAAATATTTTAATTGCTTTGACATTTGCTATTGTGGCTAAGCTTATAAGTCTTCCAGCCGCGCTTAAAATTGACATCATAAGGAATTTTGATAATTGGGGGGAAATTTCTTCCGTTATTGCGGGATCAGTGGGAGCTATATTTTTTGAAATTTCCATCATGATTATTTTCTGGAACGCTTTGCTGGCTTTTTTCAATCTTATTCCCATTCCGCCGTTGGACGGATCAAAATTGTTATTTTCCATTTTTCCCATAAAAACAGAAACAATGATATTATTGGAACAATTCGGTTTTGTCTTGCTTCTGTTTTTTATCATATTATTTTCCGGCCCCCTGGGTGTTTTTCTGAATTTTGTGCTGAGCGTTTTTTTCAGTATTGCTGTGTAGCTAACTCACAACTTACAACTTACAACGCGAAACATAAAACTGAGGATATAAATTTTACCAATTACTAGTTATAAATTACCAATTATTGATTACTGGTCTCCGATTAGTTGACAGCTTACATATAATTGTTTATCATTATCCTTGCTAGTTAACTAGCTGTTTTTATTTAATTGCATACTTACTAATCAACGCGAATTTTATTAAGAATAATCTCAAACAATTTTAAACAGATTAGTGATTTAAATTATTATGCCGACTATAAATCAATTAAAAAGAAAGCCAAGAAAATCAGCTAAGAAAAAAAACAAATCTCCGGCTTTGGCTATGGTTTTTAACGCTTTAAAAAATAGACCGGTAAGTTCATACGGACCTTTTAAAAGAGGTGTGTGCTTAAAAGTGGGAACAACTACACCCAAAAAACCTAACTCGGCGTTAAGAAAGATTGCCAGGGTAAGGTTGACCAATGGTATGGAGGTGACTGCTTATATTCCGGGTATCGGACACAATTTGCAGGAACATTCAATCGTTATGTTAAGAGGAGGAAGAGTCAAGGATCTTCCCGGAGTGCGTTATCATATTGTGCGGGGAGTTTTAGATGCAGCCGGGGTGGACGGAAGACTTAGGGGTCGGTCTAAATACGGAACCAAAAAGTCTAAAAAAAAGTAATTGGTAACGCATAACTTGCAGTTAAAAATAGGGAGTTAAGCTATGAAATTTTTTCTCAAGTTATAATTTGCAATTTTTAAGATTTAAGATTTATGCCCAGAAGAAAAAGAAATTTTAAAAAAAGATGGATGCCCGATCCCCAATACGGTAATTTGTTGGTGGGACGTTTTGTCGGACATATTATGAAAGATGGAAAAAGGAGCACAGCGGAAAAAGTTATGTATGACGCTTTTGATATTATTCGGGAACGAACCAATCGGGGCGGTCTTAATATATTTGAGCAGGCGATAAAAAATGTTTCTCCCGTTTTGGAATTAAAGTCCCGTCGAGTCGGAGGGGCCAATTATCAAGTGCCTATTCAAGTTTCGGGAGAAAGAAAACATACTTTGGCCATGCGCTGGATTAAGGAAGCTTGCCAGACGAGAAAAGGTAAAAAAATGGCGGAAAAATTAGCTGACGAATTAATTGATGCTTCCAATAAGACAGGAACGGCTATGAAGAAAAGAGATGACACCCATAGAATGGCGGAGGCCAACAAGGCTTTCGCGCATTTTGCGTAATCTTTACGAATTACTAATTTTTTACGAATATACCAATCTTATTCTATCTATGCCCTATTAATATTATTAAGGTTTTAAATAAAAATTATTATATTATTATTTAATTAGTAATTCGTAAAGACGGCAACGCAACGGAACATCCGGCCGATCTTACCGATCCGGGGCCGGCCGACGGATT
>JAGYNK010000081.1 GCA_018400055.1 Candidatus Moraniibacteriota bacterium | reverse complement strand
TCCGGAATCCAGCCTGCCTGCCTCCCTACGGGAGATAAACCGGAGAGGCAGGAATGAAAGAATGCAAATGTAATAAAATAAACAGCTAACTTATAACTTAAACGCTTTTATGATCTGACTCTGGATTCCAGACATTTTTTCTTCCACCTTGTTTCAGAAAAAATTCTGAAATGACAAACAAAAATAATTAGTAAAAAATTTAAATAACGCTAGGGTTTCTTACATATTAAAAAATAAATGTTAAAATTTTTAAAATATAATGAAGAGGTAATTTATAGATAATAAGCACTCCCCTATTTATACAATATCATTTGATCAATAGATCTTTTTGATATAGAAACACCATACAGTTTGGAAAGAAGCTTCATGGAAGAATCCAGATAAATATTGGCGCCCCAGTAAGGATCATGCACAATATATTCTCCATCTTCCTCATGATGAATGACCACATAATGTCCTCCTTTGCTTCCGGCGCGAATGTAAACGATAACCGGATTATCTTTGTCGAGTTCCTTGTCTATTTTGCTCCAGCTAACTCCGGAGTGATTGGTGTTTTCTTCCAATCTTAAATCTTTCCAAGTGGCCGGCCATTTAATCAAGTCCCAATAAAATATGGGCTGTTTAGCTAAACTTTTGGGCGTGATATTCTCACCATGGTAAGTAAATACCATGGCCACCGAAGTAATGGCGCACCCGTAATCTTTTAAGAGAGAAGAGGATTGTCCGATTCTGGAACTCCCCCACTGCGAATCTTTCTGAGAATAATACCAGCTTCTGGAAGCCAATCCGGATTTTGGTTTCTTGAGATCATCCAACAAGGCTTCAATCTCTTCGCTGTTGGCGCTGTATAATTCATCTATATCTCCCAACAATTGTTGCTTTTGCTTTTCCACTCTTTTTAGAAGATCTTGATACTTGCTTTCTTCTCCCTGGGTTTGAGTAAGCAACACTTTCTTTTGCCGTTTGCTTCCTTCCAAATAAGATTCTTCTTCCTCCAAGTCATAGCGGAGTTCAATTAATTCATCTTTTTGAGACTCCAAAAGATTGCGTTCCGCAATTAAATTTTCCTTAAGAAATTTTAGATTATTTAAAACATTCCTCACGTTGTTCCCTACTTGAACTATTCTGTCTTTTCTTACCATAAAGCTGGAAAGTCCGTCGCTGCTTAAGATGGAGGCTATGGCGTTTTCATTTTTATTGTGTTCGTTATACGACCTTATCATGCTTCCCAGCATTTTCTTCTGCGCTTCAATCAGTTCCTCCTTCTTTTTTACATTTTCTTCAACTTCCCTGATTTGATCATTGAGGCTGTTTATTTTAAATTTATTAGCGTTAATATCGGATTCTACTTCTTTTATTTCGGAATCCAAATTGGAAATCTGTTCAATTAAATTAGCTCCCTGTCGTGCCTTAAGTTCCTTTAATTTTTCATAGGTTTTTTTTCTTTCGTTTATTTTATCTATCAAATCTTGTATACATTTTTCTCTCTTTTCTGCATCATCTATTAAATTACATTTATTTCTTTCCGTTTCAATATTTTCTGTTATAGAGTCATTACTAGATCCTTTTGTGCTTGTAGCAGTAAAAATAATGGTTATTAAAAAAACCGTCAGCGTCAAGGTTGGATAATTTAAAAAGTTTACTTTTTTATTTATTTTTTTCATGGTTGTGTTTATATACTGTTCCGGAAAATTAACAACATTCTGAAATCTTATTTTTATTTTATTTCTTTAATGCTCATTGAAATTCTCCTAAGTGTTTCTTTTTGACCTAAAATCCAAGCCACCTCAAAAGGAGAAGGAGAGGTTTTTTGTCCAGTTAGAGCCGCCCGTAAAGGAAAAAGCAAGTCTCCCCTATTTTCTCCGGCGGATTCCAATAATATTTTTTCTAAATTTTCTTTAGTCCAATTTTTTTCAGAAATACTTTCTAAAATGTCACCGGCTTGTTCTAAATATTTTTGAGTATTTTCATCACTAGAATCTTTCCAGCGCATATCGTCAGCGGTTACTTTAATTTCATTACTAAAAAAGAATAGGTTGTTCTCCCCTACTTGCGTAAATTTATCCAATCGTTCTCTCTCTACCATTAAAATTTTCTTGATATATTCTGTCTTCTTTTGATCGTTCCATGTTTTATGTTCCATATTCCATGTTTTATAAAAATCTTTTTCTCTCAAAAAAGGCAAGACTTTTTCATATAGTTCGTCCAGTGGCATTTTTTTAATATGTTGCGCGCTAATCCAATTCAAGCGGTCAAGGTCAAAAACTCCGCCCGCCCTGTTCATTTTAGTTATATCAAATTGATCAATTAATTCCGGCAAAGTAAAAATTTCCTGTTCGGTTTTCGGATTCCAGCCCAGAAGCGCGATAAAATTAATTACAGCTTGCGGCGGATAACCTTGTTGGCGAAAATCTTCCACACTTACGCTTCCTTCTCTCTTGGAAAGTTTCTGGCGATTTTTATTAAGAATATTGG
Organism: Candidatus Moraniibacteriota bacterium; assembly: GCA_018400055.1. GTDB lineage: Bacteria > Patescibacteriota > Minisyncoccia > Moranbacterales > UBA9337 > M55B143. The sequence goes on along the minus strand of JAGYNK010000081.1, from coordinate 14,379 downwards.
GCATATGGCAAAACTGCGGTATATCTTTCTCCCAGCCAAAGGCTTGATATAACAAAATATGCTTGGGTGTGCTGGAAAGCCATTCCGCTCCGCGAAAAACATGAGAAATTTTCATTAAATAATCATCCACTACCACTGCCAAATGGTAAGTGGGAAATCCGTCCGCTTTTAAAATTATTTGGTCATCTAAAGTAGAATTATCCACTTCTATTTTTCCATAAACCAAATCTTTAAAAAAAGTTTTTCCTTCGGGAATTTTAAATCGCACGGTGTATTTTTCGCCGTTTTTTATTTTTTCTTCAATTTCTTTTTGAGATAATTTCAGACAATGCCGATCATATTTTGGCGCTTGCTTGTTTTCCTGCTGCTCTTTACGCATTTTTTCCAATCTTTCCGGAGTGCAAAAACAGTAATAAGCTTTGCCTTCATTTAATAATCGCTGCGCATATTTTTTATAAATATCCAATCGCTTGGATTGCGTATAGGGACCACAATCTCCTTTTTCAAGTATCGCGTATCGCGTATCGCGCGTTTTATTTTTTTGGATTTCAGAATCTGAAATTTTAGATTTATTTGAAAATTGAAAATCCGTTCGTCTGTCAGACGGATTGGAAATTGGAAATTTCTGCAAAGTTACTCCTTCATCAATTTTGATTCCAGCCCATTTCAAAGACTTAATCATTCTCTCGGCTGATCCCGGGACTAAACGCTTTTGATCAGTATCTTCTATGCGTAAAATAAACTGACCGCCATTTTTTCTGGCAAACAAAAAATCAGTTAAAGCTGTTCTTAATCCTCCAATATGAAGTTCTCCCGTCGGTGACGGCGCAAAGCGAACACGAATTGGCTTAAGATTTTTATTCATAATTATATTACTTATTCAACTGTTTTTAATTTTTTTCACAATTTCCGGAAAATGTTCCTGATTAAAATGTCCGCGATCTTTAAAAATAATTTTTTTCGCCTTCGGAAGTGCTTGGAAATATTTTTCCAAATCAGAAAAAGGAACTACTGGATCGTCCTTAGAATGACAGAGAAAAATTTTTTTTGATTGATTTTCAAATTTTTTTAATGATGGTGGCAGCTTAAAATCCCCTAATGTGTGCTCAATATCTCTATCATTATCATTAAACGGAGCCGCCATTAAATAAACAGCCATAATTTTAATCGGAAAATTATTTTCCGAAAGATATTTTGCCAAAAATGTTCCACCCAGTGAACTGCCAATTAAAATAATATCGTTTCTCAGGAAAGGAAAAAATTTCTCAAACCAAATTTTCCATTCTAGATATTTGGCATTTTGATAATTTGGCATCTGAGGACTAATTACTTCCCAGTTTCCTCCCAAATCATCCTGTAAATTATTTTTCCATTTATTTTTCTTTAACAATCTATCTAGCTTTGACGGATAATTTTTTAAGAAATCTAAATACTCTTCGTATGAGTCAAAAAATTCTCCTCCATGAATAGTTAAAACTTGTTTTTTCATATTTTTCCAAAAATTATTTTCCACAAAAAAACCATCACCGAATTGAAAATCCTTTTGAATCTTCGCGGCTGTAAAATTAAACGCCACAACCATTCCATTCCAATATTCCTTAACCAGAGCGGTGCGCGCTTTATTTCTCCCGTTATAAAATCAAAACTGCCGCCTACTCCCATAGCCAGTTTTATATTACCATTTTTTAGCGAATTAATAAACTTTTCCTGATACGGCGCGCCAAAGTTGCAAAATAGTATATCGTAATTAGTAATACTACTTATGTCATTCCCGCGAAAGCGGGAATCTAGGATGAAGTTTACAGTTCTAGAAAATTCTCCGGATTTCTGCCGGAGCTTATTCTGTACTTGATACGGGACGGGAATGACAGATTGTAAATCTAAATCGGCGCCGTTAATTTTCAAATTGGGATAAATTTTTAAAATTGCGGCGCGGGTTTCTTGCCAATTACTCAAACCATTTTTATTGGCCGCTAAAAAAATGCTGTATTTATTTTGTTCGGCTATTTTTAATATTTCCAGCATCAAATCTATTCCGGTCATTCTGGATTTTAAATTTTTCCCGTTTTTCCAAAAAGCCAATTTTATGCCGAACCCGTCCGCAATATTCAGATCACAGTTATTTAATATTTTTTTAAATTCTTTGTCTTTTTGCGCCAGTAAAACAAACTCGGGATTAATTGTCGCGATTTGATGAAATTTTTTTTCATTTAAAAAACAGTTTACTTTTTCAAGTATTTCTTTTTTGGTTAAATTATCAATTTTAACGCCCAGTAAATTAAAATAATTCTTATTTTGCATATCCGGATTTAAATGATAGGAAAATTAAAAGATTCTTTTCACTGCGATAAGTTGAAAACAACATGGCAATCTCATTATATTATATTGCTAGCGCGAATTAAATAGAATTGCCTGTCTACCACCGGATAGAGATATAAAATACAAATGAAAGCTAGCGCTTTAAATAGCGAGATTCTTAATTTCTCTAGGCTTTATTCAGAATAGCAAGAAATTCTTCGGCCGTCTTTCTCCAATTGAATTTTTTGGATTGTTTTAGCCCTTTTTCCGAAAGTTTTTCTTTGAAACTTTTATTTAATAAAATTTCTTTCATTGCCTGATAAATTTCATCCGGCTTATCGGGATCAATTAGGATTCCGGCGGAGTTAACCACTTCGGGCAATGAGGAAGAATGAGAAACTATAACCGGAACACCGCATTTCATAGCCTCCAAAGGAGGAAACCCAAATCCTTCAAAAAAAGAGGGATAAACAAACAAGGAAGCCAGATTATAGAAAAAAGGTTTATCTTCGTCTTTAATAATTCCCGTAAAAATTATATCTTTATTAAAAGGAGATTTTTCAATCTCAGTAAATATCTTCTTTGATTTCCAGCCTTCTGCTCCGGCAATAACCATTTTATAATCCCCCAGTCGCTTTTCTTCTTTTCTTAGGATGTTGTAAGCTCTTAATGCGCCTACTATATTTTTCCGCGGCTCAATGGTTCCGAGATACAAGATAAATTTATAGGGTAGCTTATATCTTTCTTTTACCTGAACCAGTTTTAAATCATTGCGGTCAATAATTTTAAATTTGTCCGATATTCCATTATGCACAACAGTTATTTTACTCTCTTTGATTTTATAGAAATTGACCAAATCGTCTTTTGTGGATTTGGAAATGGCTATTATCTTATCCGCCCTTTGAGCCAATTCTTTGGGATTAATGAAAAAATGCCAGATTTTTCTTTTTAGGGAAAAAGTTTCCGGACAGTATTCAAAAGAAATATCATGGACCGTCAGAACTAATTTGGCTTTATTTGAAACTGCGATAAAATTAATGTTGGGCGCGAAAAAAATATCCACTCCGCCCAAAAGTTTATCAATTTTAGGCCAGCGAAAATACCAAAAAAATAAATTGAGCAACTTATTAGGAAAGCGAAAAAATTTCAATTTGACATTGGAATATTTTTTTATCCAGTTTAGATCGGCGGCGGGCTTTTTAAAAGAATTCAAAAAAAGAATGTACTCATTATCTTTATCTTTGCAAAACAAATTCTCCAAGAGGTTAATAGCATATTCCTCCACTCCCGTCCTCCTTCCTACCGTTAGGCATCTTATATCTACTCCAATTTTCATTCTAAATAATGTTTAATAAGCACAGACCAAAATCCCAAAAAAATTCCAATCAACAGGCCCAGTATTATTGACCATGGTAAATTAAAATGATTGGCGCTGATTACCGACTCGCTGCTTAAAATTTTAAACCAGTCTTCATTTTCTGAAAATTTATTTAATTCCGCCGTTTCCCTGTTCAAGATTTTAACCGCAGAAACAGAAAGTTTCCGCGCTGTTTCCGTATCGGGAGCGGTATAAATTATTTCAATCGCTTGCGAGGAAAGAAGTTTGGCTTTAAACTTTTTATCGCTTTCAGTTTCGGCGTCCGCGCAAATATCATTTATTATTCTTGGCAAAGCCATCCAACTGACAACCGTGTTGGCAAATTTTTCGTCCGCTTGAAGACGATAAAAATTATCATATTTATAGTCATCGGTTTTTTGGGACTTTTCCCGAGTTATGTTCAAAGCCAGTGAAGCTTTATAGGGAAAAGGTTTGGAAAATTGAAAAGCGACAAAAACGGCAGCGGAAACAATGGCGACCAGCATAAAAAAACTGAAATGTTTTTTAAAAATCGCTAAATATTCTTTTAATTCCATAATTTTAATTCTTTTTCAATATATTCCTTTATTTTAGCTTTAAAAATCTCCCTGTCAAATTTAAGCGCTTTAGCTCTGATGTACTCCGGATCATAATCCGCATCATGAAATTTTTTAACGGAGTTTATAATATCTTCCGGTTCTTGCCGATTGAAAAATATGGCGGTTTTTCCTTCTTCCATATGTTCCTGAATATCCCCTCCGCGATAAGCGATTAATGGCCTTCCGGAGGCCATAGCCTCTATGGCCACTATGCCGAAATCTTCTTCTTGGGGAAAAATAAAAGCTCGGCATTCAGCGTAATATTGGGGAAGCTCTTCATCGGAAACTCTCTCTAGAAATTCAATATTGGGTCCAGCCATTTTTCTAAGTCTTTTTATTTCCGGTCCGCGTCCAATGATTTTTAAAGGCAACTTTAATGCATTAAAAGCTTTTATGGCGATGTCGTGCCGTTTATAGGCAATTAGCCGTCCCACCATTAAAAAATAATCTTTTCTTTTCGGACTCAGGTAAAATTTATCAATGGCTACGGGGGGATTAATCACGATTGATTTTTTGCGATAGTATTTTTTGATTCTTCTGGAAACAAAATTGGAATTGGCGATAAATTTATCCACCCGATCAGCGCTAGCCTTGTCCCAAAGGCGAAGGTAATTCATGGCAAAAGGCACCATTTTTTTTATTATTTTGGGAAATCCGAAATCTTCGGTATATTTTTGGCAATCATCCCAAGCGTAGCGCATAGGCGTATGCATATAGCAAATATGCAAGGTTTGGGGATGAGTAATGATTCCTTTGGCATAACTGGCCGAATCGGAAAGAACTATGTCATATTTGGAAAAATCAAACTGCTCTATCGCCAAAGGCATAAGCAACGGAAAGATTCTGTGATTTTTTCGCGCCAAGGGAAATTTTTGAAGAAAAGAAGTGCGGATATCTTTATTTTCCAGCACTCCGTGCATCAATTTTTTGTCATAAACGATGGTGTAAATGGGAGCATAAGGAAAAAGCTCGGTAAAGCATTCCAATACCCTTTCCGCGCCTCCATACTGAACCAAATAATCATGAGCTAAAGCAATTTTCATATTTCAATCATACACTAATTTCTTTCTTTTAGTAAAGCTGGATTATTAAAAAATATTATGGGATTTTTATTTTCGTGTCCTTATGTGGTTATACGGACATTTGGAAATATAAAAACACCGAATTAAATTCCGGTGTTTTGTGCAAGTTTTATCTCTTATCTGAATCTGCTAAAATTTTTTAGTAGATTTGGAAAAGGGGTAATTCTTGCCAAGTAGAATTCCCGATTTTTTAGTTTTTGCCTTTTGGCATAAATGTAATATTTTTTATACAGTATACTGGAATACTGTATAATTATAAATAAGATTTATTTTAAAAATTTATTTTAAGGAGCGCTAATCGGATTCGGAAACTTTATCTTCTTTTAAAAAGCACTCCGACGGTTTTTAGGCAAATTTGAATATCCAGCCAAAGCGACCAGTTTTCAATGTAATACAAATCCATTTTATATTCATCTTCAAAATTGAGATCTGAGCGTCCGGATATTTGCGCCAAGCCGCTTATCCCGGGTTTAATGGTTAGTAAGCGACGATGATATTCCCGATATTTTTCCACTTCCCTCTTTTGATGCGGGCGAGGCCCCGCCAGGCTCATATCCCCTTTCAAAACATTGAAAAATTGCGGAAGCTCATCAATGGAATAGCGTTCAATAATTTTTCCCACTTTGGTTTTGCGCGGATCATTTTTGATTTTATAAAGCGGACCTTGGCGGACACTCATTTTTTTAATCAATTGCTTTTCATAATCCAGCGCTTTTTTAAGATTGGCATTGTCTTTATTGATACAATGCGCCCATTTCATATAACGAAATTTGTAAACGATAATTTTTTCTCCGTCACTGCCTATTCTTTCATTTTTATAAATTACAGGAGCTTTTCGGTCTTCCAGTTTAATAAGAATAGCCGTTATTATCATAATGGGAGAAAAAAGAATTATTAAAATAAGAGATCCGACGATATCAAAAACTCTTTTAATGATTTTTCCCCAACCGTCCAACGGCGTATGCTTTATTTCAATAATCGGATCTCCGTTTAAAACGCCTGTCTCAAATCGGGAAGTTTGCAAAGTGGTCGGGATAAATTTATAAGCAATATTGTTAATGGCGCAAAAGTCAATCAGTTTTTCCAGTTCATCATCCGGTATGGAGGGTTCGCAAAGAATAATCTCATCTATCCCCTTCTGCTTTTTTATTTTTTTTATCATTTTTAAGTGAGCCGTGCCAATCGCTTCCACTATTTTATATCCCAGTCCGGGCTTTCTTTTTATTAAATCTTTTATCCGTTTCATTTTTCCATTCCTGCCAATTAAAAGAACGCGATGCACTCCGATACCTTTATTTTTCAAAAGCCATTTTTGAATATAATGCAAAATCAATCTGGCGAAAACAACATAAAAGATTGCCAAAGCCCAGCCGGCTAAAATTATGAAGCGAGAAGAAAACCATTCCCGTTTTAAGAATATGGCCACGATGATAATGAATAAGCCAATGGAAGTAGCCGCGAAAACTTTCAGAGCGTCTTTCCAAAATTTTCTGGTAGCCCGTATGTCATACAGACCTTCCATCGCGTAAATCAAAATAAAAAACGGAGCTACAATCAAAATGATTTTCATATAGCTCTCAAAAGGGAAATCATATAATTTTGCTTTCAGCGCTAAAATTTGCGGAATATCTCTGATAAGAAAAGCGCTTACGGCGGCCAGCACTATCATTAAAAAATCGGCGGGAACTTGAATGGCGCTAAAAAATAATTCTGATTTCTTCATAATAATATTAATCTCTAATCAACTCTAATTTAATCCCAAATAATCTCAAATAAATTAATCTAGTATGTAGAACGATTATCTTTAAAAAGTTAGTGATAATTTGAAAAAAATTGTTGTTGATTAACGATTTTAAAATAAGCATTTATTAAGGCGAATCTGTAAGCCGGATTCTGTTTGCCAACACTCCGTATTGGCACGCTGACTTACTCCGACTTTATACAGACTCACGCAGAAAAAAAATTCCGCATTAGTCCGCGTGTAGTCAGTATTAGTCTGTGTGTCAGTGCGAAGCGCTGGCAAGGCAATCATTTATCTAGCCCCGACGTTACCGTCGGGATCAAGCGATTCACTGCTTAATAAAATAAGCAGTACGATCTTGCACCAAATAGGGTTTGCCGCCATTGGCTGTTGCCAGCCACGGAGCGCCGTAGCATAAAGGTATTCGCTAATCAGCTGATATAGCGAACAATCATTTAAGCCTCAACGCACTTTTCACCTTTCACCCGCCTAAGCGAGCTAGTATTGTCTCTGTGGCACTTTCCCTATTTCAATATTGCTATTGAAATGATGGATGTTATCCATTATTTTTTTCGTTCCGATGTTATACCGAAACGGGTGTCCGGACTTTCCTCCAACTCTTTTGTCCATAAATGAACAAAAGACAGATTTATACTGACTTTAACAGACTCGCACGGAAAAATTCCGTATCGGTCCGCGTCCAGTTCGTATAAGTTCGTATAGTGGGTAATTGCCCGATTCGCCTTAATAAATACTGATTTTATTAACTTTTTAAAGATCTGAATCCTCACGATATAATAACGCTTTTTTATTGTTTTGTCAATAAAAATTAAAGCTTGCTTTTTAAATATTCATAATAGCTTTCATTGGCGCTATTTTTATTGGAATATTTTTCCAGAGCCTTTTTTCGCGCTTTTTCTCCCATTTTTTCCCTTAAATTTTTATTTTCTATCAATCTTCCCAGTTTTTCAACCCATTCTTCCGGCGTGTCGGCAAAAAATCCGTCAACGCCGTCTTCAATAGCCTCTCTGAAAGTTTGGGTAGCGCTAGCAATTGTAGGAACTCTTAAAATTCCGGCTTCAAAAAACTTAAGCTCCGATTTAGATTCGCAAAAGGGATTGCCGATTTCCAAGGGTGCCAGATTTATGTTTATTTTGGAAATATTTTTGAAATGCTCGTTTCTGGGAACATAATTCAACTGAACTATTCTATTTTTAAATTTGTTTAATTTATTTTCTATATTCAAAGGTCCGGCTAAAAACAATTCAACATTTTCATATTTCTCCATAGCCCTCGTAATTACGTCCGTAATTACGGCGAAATCCCTGTCATGGCTTTTAGTTCCGCTAAAATAGCCGACGTTTATTTTATTATCGTTTGAAAACTTTTTGTTTTTTAAAATATTATCGGCTATTTCCAAATCTTTATTGGATAATTTATTGGGGACAATAAACACTTTTTTATTTTTCTCTTTTAATTTTTCGGCTAAAAAAGAAGTGGTCGTAGTGCAAGCTTTAACGTAAGTGTCCTTTAAAATTTCTTCGCCCACCCCGTCTTGATACAGCTTCTTTTCAAGGGCATTCATTTTTTTATAATAATCCATATACTTCAGATATTTCGGATCAAAAACCAAATCGTCGGTTTCAAAAATTATTTCTTTGTTTTGTTTTTTTATTTCTTTAATCATTTTCCTAACACTGGGAGTAAAAATAACTCGGTGAAAAATAAAAATTTTAAATTTTCTAGCATATCTTTTGATAAAAGGGTTATCCTGAACAGTAATGGAACATTTAAAACCGTGCGTTTCCAATTCTTCCGCCACATGATAGGAACGGTAAAGAGCGCTGTCTCCCACTCCGCCGGTAATAAACAGAATGTCTCCTGATCCCACTTTTCTGAACATGGCAAAAAAAGCCTTGCAAACTCTTCTTCCTCCCCTGATTATTCCTTCGCTCTTTAGAGTGCTGAAAGTTTTTCCCATTTTTATTAAAATTAGTTTCATGGCAATTTTTACGAATTACTAATTAATACAAATATACGAACTACTTTGCGTCATTCTGAATGAAGCGAAGCGAAGTGAAGAATCCCGTTATTTAAAAACACCAGCGCCTGTTATTCAAGATTCTTCCCTGCCCAAGGCGGGTCAGAATGACAAATATATTAATTTCATAATTTAAACTACTTAGATAAACACTGGTAAATTTTTTCAATATCCTTCGCTGATTTATTCCAGCTGAAATTCTCTGCTCTTTCTTTGGTAATATTTCCTTTTATGGTAATTTCTTCCGGATTTTGAGAAAAATATAAAATTCCTTCGGCTATTCCCCGTGCGGAAATATCCCGACTGTAATAAGCTCCTTCTCCCAAATATTTTTTGTTATTAATCCTGTCAAAGCAAACTAACGGCAATCCGGCTCCCATATATTGTAAGATTTTTCCGCTAGCTTGACCAGTGGAGGAGTCTTTGGGATCAATCCCAATGTCGCCAGCTTTATTGATTTTCGGCAAATCAAAATAACTCAGCGGGCTGATTAATTTTACGTGATTTTTCAGTTTTTCCTTTTTTAAATAATTTTCAATTTCCTCTTTGGGAGAGCCGGCCAAAACAAAATACATATTTTCTTTTTTTTCCAAAATTATTGAGATAGCTTCCAATAAATATTTAATTCCTTTGTTGGCGATAAAAGATCCGGCATAGACAGCTATTGTTTTATCCACGGGCAAGCCCAGCTCTTTTCTGATATTTTCTCTTGAAGGCCATGATTTATAATTTTCCGTATTAACTCCGTCTAAAATCGCTTCTATTTTCTTGTTTTTTCTTGTTTTTTCCATTTCGTCTTTTAATTCAATAGAGCTGGTAATTGCAAAATCACCCAGATTATTGATAAATTTTTCCAGTGCTGCAAAAAAGCTTCGCAGTAATTTATTTTTAAGGTAGTTATAAGAAACCATTTCGCCGGTTAAAGTTCCGTGAAAATCAGTTATTAATTTTATCTTTCTCCAGAAAAAATTCTTTTGAATTGCCCAACCGATAAGCGCTCCTTCGTGCAGATGGGTATGGATAACATCCGGTTTTTTTGTCAAAACCAGCCACCAAGCTTTAAAAGCAAGTAAAACATCTAAAAATAATTTTCGCCAGTCAGCGCCCACTCCCATTTTTTCGCATCTGAAAAATAATTTGGGAATGCGATATATTTTAATACCAGTTTTAATTTTTTCGGGAATATTTTTTCCAATATGATAAGTGGCGATAGATATGGAATGCCCTCTTTTTTCCAAAGCCAAAGCTTCTTCCAATATTCGGATGTGTGTTCCGCGATCGGAGAAAAAAGGAGTCGGCGCTATCATTAAAATATTCATACTAGAATTGTAGGCTATCCTTTATTCCTTTGCAAATAATAAAAACAAAGATATAATTCAAAGTGATGGACACAAAAAAAATATCAATTAATATTTATACCGCGTTTACCGCTTTCGCTTTATTTTGGGTGTTTTTGGGCTGGCTAGGCTTTCTTGCCGCTCTGGCCGGTTTTTTTTACAAATGGATTTTTATCGGGTATTTTATTTTGGGAGCTATCGGTATTATTTATCGTATTCGCACTTCACTATCATACAACCATATATGGTTATATGATAGTATTAAAAAATTTATTTCTAGAAAAAAATCGGATAAACCTTTTTCCGAATTTTACTGCGTCGCAATAGTTATTCTCATAATATCCTTATTTTTTTCATTATTTACCGTTCCTACCGTTTTTTCCGGAAGAGATCAGGGTTCCATCAGCGAAGCGGGAATAAGATTAGCGCAAAATCATCAATTAAAATTTTCCACCCCTGCCAGTCAAGAATTTTTTAAAATTTACGGACCGGGAAAGGCGTTGAATTTTCCCGGATTTCACTATACTCAAAACGGTCAGTTGATAACACAATTTCCCCTTTCCTATATCGCTTGGCTGGGAATTTTTTATTCAATATTCGGTTTGGCGGGACTAATTATAGCCAATGCGGTTTTGTTTTATTTGTTTTTGTTTTCTTCTTACTTGCTTTTTAGAATATTCGCTTCTTTAAAATATTCTTTAATTTTTCTGCTGTTAACATCCACTTTCTTTCCTTTTTCTTGGTTTTTGAAATTTACTTTGAGTGAAAATACGGCATTAGCGCTTATTTGGCTGGGCATTTTGCAACTGGTTTTATTTTTTAAAGAAAAAAATAATTTAAATTTCTTTTCCCTTTGGGCGATTTTCGGATTAATGATTTTTACCAGAATTGAAGGAGTTTTATTGTTTATAATGCTGGCAATAATAATGTTGTCAAATAAAAGCGCGCGGAATTTTTTGGCGAGAGAAAAAATGAAAAGAATATTTTGTCCAGCTTTAATTTTTATTGTAATTTTTATGCTGAATTTTATTGTTGATTTCAGTTTTTTTAAAGAAATAGGAAAAGCGTTTTTAAAAAATACAACTTCGGCCGTAGAGGTCAGCCCGTTGGCAAGCTCCACTCAGGTTTTCATGGTTTATGGAATTATGCCATATTTGATTTTGGGCGCGATAGGCATATTTTATTTTTTAAAAAAAAGAAAGCTTTTAGAGCTCTATCCGTTTTTTTTAACCGCACCCGTGTTTCTTTACCTAATAGATCCTCAAATTTCTTCCGAACACACTTGGATGTTGAGAAGATATGTTTTCGCAGTTTTTCCAGCACTTATTTTTTACACAGTTTTGTGGCTCGCTTATCATTCCAGAGAAAATAAAAATTTTTGGCCGCGCATATTGATAATGATTTCTCTTTTGCTTAGTTTTCCCGCCTTTTTTAAATACTTCCCTTTTTCAGAAAATAAAGACTTGCTTGAACAGACAAAAGATTTAAGCCAAAATTTTTCCAATGAAGATTTAATTTTGGTTGATCGGGTTGCCAGCGGAGAGGGCTGGTCTATGCTTTCCGGACCACTAAATTTCCTTTATAATAAAAACGCGGTTTATTTCTTTAATCCGGATGATTTAAATAAAATAGATTTAAATAAATTTGATAAAATATATTTAATAACTCCTGAAGAAAAAATCAATTTTTATAAAAACAGCCCTTTGGAAAACCGCCTTGAATTTTACAAAGACTATCGGATTGAAACGCGCCGAATGGAGACTTTTAATAAAAATGCAAAAAATATTTCATTGCCGGAAAAGAAATCAGTAAAAGTTGAAGGAAAAATTTTTGAGATTGGGAAATGATATTCTTTTTGTCTCCGGTTTTTCTTTATGTTATTCTGGAATGACATAACAAATGACTTGCTACAATCTAAATTATCTTGAGAATTACGAAATGTCATTGCGATTCCCTTTATTCAACGGGATAAATTCCGCGGCAATCCCAGAGTTAGTATTATTAGCTTTAGTATAAAGGGATTGCTTCGTCATTTCGCTCGCTAAAGCTTGCTTCATTCCTTCCTCCAGCAATGACAACGGGAAAATTGATATTTCGTAATTCATACTAAATTAAGTAAAATGTTTAATTCAAACAGAGAAACTAAACTTAATCCTAAGTGGGAAAAAAGATATAAAATTCTAAAAACTTTTGTTTACGCGTTTTTTCTCGCCGGAATTTTTTGGCTGGCCGTGTCCATACTTTTTCCTTCTCGGCATTTTGAATTTTCTATTCTCCATCCCAACAGCTCCAGAAATACCATCGTCGGTTTTCAAAATTACGGAGAAAAAATAATTTTTAATGCCGTAGCAGTGGGGAATTTTTCCAAAGCGAAGGTAAGCTTTTCCTTGAAAAAAAATTCCGCGCCTTTGAAAAATAAAAAAGTTTCCGTTAGAAAATCGTATCAGGCGTTTTTTTATCCGTCAGGAAAAGATATTTCAGACCCGTCAGATTATTACATGCATTCATTAATTTCATCCGGAGGATCCGTTTTTATTGTCGGAGAAAATAAAAAAATTCCCATTAATAATCCGATAACTTTTGAGTCCTCCGGATTCAAGTGGGAAAATGTAAAACCGGCGGGAGAAATAGATTTAAGCCAATACGAAAAAACAGCCTTGTTTAGCATAGACAGCCCCCATCCGGATGGAACCGTTTTTATTACCAAAGAAAGCGGAGAATATTTTTACATAAAAGGGGGAGAAAAACATGAACTTAAAGGATCAGTCTTGGATAATTCCCTTTTGAAAAAGGAGGCTATTCTAGTAGAAGAAAAAAGTTTGGAAGTAAAAAAGGAAGGTTTACTTAAAAAAAGTTATTTGCCTGTCCATCGCTATAGTAGCGTCATTGATTTGGGTGAGCTAGACGATTTAATAGGCAAGGATTATCAATTTAAAGTTGAGATCGACAGGGGAGTTGAGATTAAAAAAGTGAATGTAGTCTTGCAAAAATCAATCAATATGAAAAACTTAAAAGATTCTCTTTCTGAAATTAAACATAAATTATTTTTTAGGTATGGATTTCAAAACGCTGAGTAAAAATAAACATATTCCGATTTTGGCTTTTAAAATTTCCGAAGATATTTTAAAGCTTTTCTTGCTGGCTTTTTTTCTTTTTCTAATAGCGGAAAGCGCCCTGCCCGGATTTATTTCAAGTCAGGTAAGCTTTCTGGAATTAATTTTAGCTATTTTGGCTGTTTTATGGCTAACTATATTTTTAGGCAGAAAAAACGATTTTCAATTTGGTACGCCTGATAAAAAAAATCGCTGGGTCGTAGAAATGGGCATTATTATTTTTTTCACTCTAATCGCCAATTCGCTTTTTAAATTTAGCCTTTGGGAAATTTTAATTATCGCTCCCCTATCTTGTTTTGTTTTGATTTATTTTTATAAAGTTTTTTCTGATTTTTAATTGCAAGAAATCCCAATATTATCTACGACCCGTTTATGCCATTTCATAATTTTTTCCGAAACGCAGTAGAAGAAAAAATATCCGGGATCTAATTAGTCAGATTGTAAGAGTATCTAATTTAGCTAGTTATTTCATCATATGTAGATTCCAGATATTTTTTTCGTTACTGCTCAAAAAATTCCGGAATGACAATTAGGGACTATTAATAAAGGTTATTTTAGAAATTTCAATTTTGAGATTGTTTAGAGTTTCTGTGAATTGCGAAATATAATAAATGTGTCATTTTGAGCGAAACATAGTGGAGCGAAGAATCCCGAACGAATAGCACCGATGCCTTAAATAAAGGGATTGCCTGCCTGCCGGCCTGTCCGCCGAAGAGGCAGACGAGGCAGGCAATTCCAGAGTTAGCATCATCAGCGTCATTATAACGGGATTGCCTGTCTGCCGGCGAGGCAGGCTTCGTCGTTCCTCCTC